>JAYUUU010000340.1:0-4612 GCA_043754395.1 Vicinamibacteria bacterium | reverse complement strand
TCGATGAATCCCGATCCGGAATTCAGTACGAACCACACGGGCTCACTTTTCGGGACACCCAGCTACAGCGCGCCCGAGTGTCTCCGCGGGGAGGCGGCGGATCAGCGCAGCGATGTTTTCGCCCTCGCCTGCTCCGCGTATGAACTGCTGACCGGCTCAAACCCATTCCGGCGAGAGAACGCGGGCGATACGATCGTCGCCCTACTCAAAGAATCCCCGGCTCCGCTCGGCGAGGTCGTTGGCGGCCTCCCTCAGTCGTTCATGCGTGTGATCGATCTGGGTTTGTCAAAAGACCCTGTCCAAAGACCTTCAGCGTCCGAAATCGAGAGGGTGGCGCGCTCAGTGGCGCCGGCACTCGACGGTCCCGTCCTCCGCGTTCCTCCCGCTAAGCGCAGAGGTTGGGTCACCTTCGCCGCCGCCCTTCTCGCCCTTCTGGGTCTCCTGTCCGGAGGGGGCTGGCTTTTGAATCGCGGCGCTGATCAAGACCCTCGCTCGATCGCGGTCACGAGCATCGATACCTCCGGCCTTCCAAAGGGCATCGAGTACGTCGGAGTGGCCTTGGGCGAAGCGCTCAACCGAAGCCTGTCTCAAAGCTCCGAACTCGAAGTCGTGTCGCGCTTCCTCATCGGCCAGCCCCGGAATGCCGAACCCCTGACCACGGGGCGGGCGCTGGGTGCTTCTCGCATCGTCGCTGGAACACTGGCTTCAGAGGGCGTTGGCCTTGTCGCGACCATGCGGGTTGTGCGCACCGACACCGGCGCCCGTGAATGGGAGGGCCGCGTCGCGGGTTCGGTCGCGGATCTCCCGGGTTTCGAGGCGGCGGTGAGCCGCGCGGTCAGGGCGGCGCTGCAAGTCGAGGGCCCTCGCGCACCCCAGAGCGCCTCAGCTCCAAAGACCTGGAATCCAGAAGCGATTCGCCTGTGTGCCGAAGCGCGCTACAACTGGTTCCGCCGCACCCCGAAGGAGCTCTTCAAGGCGATTGACCTCTACTCCCGCGCCCTGACCTTCGAACCCAACCTCGCCCTCGCCCATGCGGGCCTTTCGAGAAGTTATGTGGACATGGCGATCTATGTGAATGGCGTGTCGTCACGGGAGACACGCGTGGTCGCGAGGCGCGCCGCCGAGCGCGCTCTGGCGATCGACCCTCAGCTCGCGAGTGCTATCACCGCTTTGGGCGACGTGGAGGCGGGCGAATGGAACAAGGTTCGGGCCCATCAGTTGTATCTGCGGGCGATGGCCCTCGACCCGACCGACCCCGACGGATACATCGGAGACTCCATCGATGTGCTCATGCCGCTTGGCCGATTCAAGGAGGCGCGCGAACTGCTTCGCCGCGGCCTCGGCTTCGACGTTTCCTCACTGTTTCGCGAGGCCCTGGGAAGGATCAGCTATTTCGAACGCGACTACGCGCGAGCGTTCCGCGAGTTCTCCGAAGTGTTAGACGGCGATCCGGCGTTTGTTTCCGCCCGCTACCGTCTCGGACAGGTCCTGGTAGCCCTGGGGCGGCCCGAGAAAGCGGTCATCGAACTGCGCGAAGCGGATCGCCAGACGAACGGCCTGCCCAAGGGACGCGCGCTCTTAAGCTACGCCCTCGCGGCCGCGGGCCATCGGGAAGAGGCTTTGGCCACGCTGCGAGGCATCCTCAAGCAGCGCGAGAGCGAATACGTCCCGGCCTCGCTCATCGCTCTCGGATACACGGGGCTTGGCCAGTTGGACCCGGCCTTTGAATGGCTGAAGGTCGGTTGCGCCGAAAGGGCGGAGTGGATGCATCACGCCGCGATCGAACCGATGCTCGATCCACTTCGGAAAGACCCGCGTTTCGAGAGTGTGTTGAAGTGTGTCGGTCTTCTGCCGCCTCCGGCCATCGAACCCTGACGCAGATCGCCCAGTACGATCTCCCCATGAGAACAAGCGCTGCTCTCTCTCGCCGGCTCAGGCTAAGGGCCGTCGCATCGGTGCTGGCTTTCGTTGCCTTCGTGTCCTCGGTCGAAAGCGCGCAGGCCCAAACGGGGCAGGCCGTCCCGCTCCGAGAAGAGGTGAAGATCGAAGGCCTCCCGCTTCTCATCGCCACCAACCAGTTCGGCCTTGGGCCCGAGGCGCAGGCACTGGTCACCTGGATCCTCGCTCACCGCGGCCCTCTGACCCTCAGGCCCGGCGAACTGAAACTTCAAGACGCGAATACCGGCTCGATCGACCTCTCGCCCGAGATGGCCCGGACCCTGAGACGGCTCAACCAGTGGCACGGCCTCGCCGCGCCGAAAGAACATCTCATCACCCACGCTCAACTCCGCGCGGGAGTGCTTCAGCCCGCGTCGATCGACCGGATCTCGGCCATCTTCGAAGCCGCGATCGGGCGCGGCGTGCGAATCGGTCCGACGTGGCTGACTCCGGAAACTGGTGGTGAGGCCGCACTCGACCGGGAACTTCGGCTCGTCGAAGCGCGCGACCCGAGATGGTCGACGATTCAGGAAATGGCCAGGCTGTCGAGTGACTCGAAAGCCATCGCGTCATTCTGCGAAACACGCGGAGCCGCGGTCGCGCAGGTCGATACTCATGGGCTGATCAAGGTCGCGGTCGCACGTCTTCGCCTCGGATCTCCAGGGAGCGCGGAAGAAGTTCGCCGCGCCCTTCTGACCGTGGCGCAAAATACCGCCCCCACCTACTCACTCGGGCCGGAGGAACAACTCGGCCTCGTCACGGGGTCCGACTGGCAGGGACGCTACGTTGGCTCCTGGCACACTCACGCGCCTCACGATCTCGGCGGCCAATGGGGCGGGGGTGAGGTCCCGAGCTTCGAGGACATGCAAAACGCCATCGACTACGGCCAGTTCCTGACCCTGTCCTTCCAACCGGATGGGTTCGACCTCTACGATGCCGAAGCCATTGGCGATGCGAAACGGATCGACCTCAAACTCCTCAAAGTCATCCGCTATCGCTCGCCCGCGTGGCGCTCTCATTTCCAGAAACTCCATCCGAAGAAGGGGTAGCCCCCGCCCGGGGGTGCGAAAATCGCTGTTCATCATGGGAGACCGCGCCAAATTCCTCGCTGCGTTCGTGCGGCGGCCCTTCGACACTGGTTCGATCACGCCCAGTTCCGCCCACCTCGCCGAAGCGATGATCGAGGACATGGGAATCTCGGAAGCCGACACCGTGGTCGAACTCGGGCCCGGCACCGGCGTCTTCACGCGGGTGATCGAAAAGCAGCTCAAGCCCGACGCGCATTTCCTGAGCTTCGAGATCAACCCCGACCTCGTGGGCGAGCTGAGGCATCGCTTCCCCCGGGTCCAGATCGTGAATGATTCGGTGGAGAACATCCACCATCACCTGAAGGCGGCGGGCCGTCACGACGTGGACGCCACCATCAGCGGTCTTCCCTGGGCTGCGTTCTCCCCCGAACGTCAGGAGAGACTGCTCGACGCCGCGGTTCATGCACTCAAGCCGGATGGAAGATTCGCGACCTTCGCCTACTCACACGCGGCCTGGCTCCCGCCCGGCCGCCGCTTCAAAGAGCTGCTTCACTCTCGCTTCAGAATTGTGGAGACGTCGAAGGTGGTGTGGCGGAATACTCCACCCGCTTTTGTCTATCGCTGCCGGAAATGATCTAGCGGAGCAGATAGCTCATCATTCGGAAGCCGCGGGCGCCGTCTTTCACCAGCGTGATCGACTCCGTGCCGTCCTTGTGCTTTTCGAAAACGGTGTTGTAGCGCACCGTGATGTACTTGCCGGGCGGCAGGTTCGGAAGATCCTTCCGGACCTCCTGAGAACTGACAGTGCGGGTCACGACTTTGCCCATCGCGGTCCGCGCGCCGCCCAGACCCTTGGCCCATTCGGTCTTGGCCTGGGCCTTCTGAAACGAGGTCGCGGCCGTGTCCCAGGTGCCCTCGAACTTGAAGGAATCAACCAGAGCCAGCCATTCGAGAGCCGCCTTCCTGGCGAGCGCCACATCGGGATCGGACTCCGAAGCCGCCGCTGCTTTCTTCGCGTCCGTCTTCGTCTTGGGGGCGGCCGCGGTCTGGGCCTGTGAGGTCGTGGTGAGAGACGCCGCGAGCAGCACCGCCGCGGCGAAACGGAGGGTGGGAAGGATTCGTTCGATCATGGCGGAATTATAAGGACAGGTCGCGTGTGGCGGGATCAGCGTGGGTTCAGGGCCGCAGGGGTTAGGACGCGCCCAGGGCGCGCGCCGGTCGGCTCGCCGTCCCAAACCAGTTCGCCCGACACCCAGACCCTCTCAATGCCGGACGAGAGACGGAAGGGCTCGGTGAATGTAGCGTTGTCGATCACCGTCTCGGGATCGAAGAGCACGAGGTCCGCCACCTGGCCGGGAGCGATCGTGCCGCGGTCCTTCAAGCCAAGCCGCGAGGCGGGGAGCGAGGTCATTTTGCGTATCGCCTCCTCGAGGGTCAGCCACTGGCGTTCGCGGACGAAGCGGCCGAGGACTCTCGGGAAGGTTCCAGCACCTCGGGGGTGCCGATACTCGATGCCGCCGTCGCTCGATACCATGGTCCACGGCCAGGCATAGAAGGCGCGTATGTCCTCGTCCATCATGGACTGCGCAACGACCGATGCCCCGCCGTTCCGGGCGATCTCAATGAAGAGATCCACGGGTGTGATC
>JAYUUU010000339.1:0-3857 GCA_043754395.1 Vicinamibacteria bacterium | reverse complement strand
CGATTCAAAGGGTCTGTTACCGCTTCACCGGCAACGCCGAGGACGCGGCCGATCTAACCCAGGAAGTCTTCGTCAAGGCCTATCGCTCCCTTCCGAAGTTCCGGGGCACGAGTGCCTTCTCCACCTGGCTGTATCGAATCGCGGTGAACGCGTGCCTGAGCTTCAAAGCCGCGCGCAAGAACCGAACTGAAGAGTGGGACGAGGATCACGATGTGGTGGCCGAAGGCCCGGGAGTCGACGAGGTGGTCGAAGCCCGGATGAGCGCCGACCATGTTCGAGCCGCGCTCGACACTTTGCCGGAAAGGCAGCGGCTCACCGTCATCATGAAGGTGCTCGAAGAAAGAACGCACGCCGAGGTGGCGGAGATCCTCGGTTCGAATGTAGGCACGGTGAAGGCGAATCTGTTTTTCGCCATCCGGAACCTTCGCAAGCAGCTCGCGGCCACGCTTGTTGGGCCAAGCCGGGAACCGAGGTCCAGGTCATGAGCGCCCATCGCCATCTTTCGAGTGAAGAGATCTTCGAACGCTTGAGTGCGGGCGAAGCCCTGTTGGGGATAACCGGCTGCGAGCGTTGCGAATCCGAGGCTTCTTCCTTGTCGCGCTTCCTCACTCGGCTCAAGGCCGTGGACGAAGGTCTCGTGAACACCACCGAGTGGGACGACCTCCTCCTCAGAAGCCGCATCCGCGCGGCGGTGGCTTTGGAGAAGCCTCATTCGCCTTCGGTCTTCGATCGCTTCCCGGTGCTGCGCCCCGCCTTTGCCGCGGTTCTCGTCTCGGCCCTCGCCTTCACGGTGTGGAGCCCTCTTTCCCGCTACGCGGGAGGTCGGGGTGGCAGCGTCATCCGCGAGGCCTCGGTCCACGATCGCCTCCCCGCCTGGACCCCGCTGCCCGACGAGTCGGAGGATGAGGGCCTCGCGGTCCTCGCGGAATGGACTCCGAATGAAGACGAACTCAACATCGCGCGCTGCCGCGCCGCCTGCCTCGCCGGCCTCACCTCTCACGAGGAAGAAAACCTGCTGAATGCCGTCGCGATGAACACCGCGCGGTCGCCCATGACTGGAGCCAGTCCGCTATGAAGTGCCTCACCGCCAACAAAAACGCCGCGCTGATCGTGGCCATCGCCGTGATCCTTCAAGGGTCGATGGCCCGCGCGGCGTCTCAGTCTGTTGCCATCCAGGACGATCACGCGATTTCGGGAGCAGAGGCTCACGCAGTTGAGACGTCCCCGCAGGAACAGCCGCCCGTCGACAAGACCAAGGCCGTCCGCAAGGAACGCTCCACTGAAACCGCTGCTCACGTTCCAGAGCTGCGCGACGAGACATTCCGTCTGATGGACGCCTATCTCATCAGCAACCTCCAGGAGAGCCTCGGGCTCACTGAGGACCAGTTCGCACGGGCGCTTCCCTTCGTGAAGAAACTTCAGTCCGACCGGCGTGACTTCGCGAAGCGTCGGATGCAGGCTCTGCGGCTTCTTCGCAAGACGCTGCAATCCGGCTCGGCGACAGAGTCGGGTGTTGTCGACCTGCTCAAGGATCTCAAGAACGCGAGTGCCGAAGAGCGGGCGGGAACGCTGCGCAACCTCGAAGTGCTCGATGGCGTCCTCACCCCGATCCAGCAGGCTAAATATCGCGTATTCGAGGCCGAGGTGGACCTGCGTCTGAGGCATCTGCTCGCCCGCAGCCAGGACAAAGACCGAAACCCAAGGCGCTGATTTCTCAAGAGGCCCGACGATGCGGGGCCTCACATAAACCAAGCTGAATCATCGGTTTGATATGGGGTCAAGCCGTCGGCGCGCTCGCCCGTGTTAAACTCCCGCGCCTTCCTGACGCCCCCCGGGCGTCTCTTTGGGGCGAAAGCGCGCCATGACCCATCCGCCTCTTCTTGAGATTGCCCCGCAAGACGTTCATCAGGTCGTGGGCCGCCATCTGCTCGTCGATGCGCTCGACTTCGTCTTCGACCTTCAGAAGAGTAAGGGCGCTTTTCTCCACGATTCGCGCAGCGGCCGCGACCTCCTGGATTTCATGACGTTCATCGCTTCCTCGCCCATCGGCTACAACCATCCGAAGACGAAGGATCCGGATTTTCTGGAGCGCCTCGGCCGGGCCGCGCAGGTGAAGCCGTCGCTCTCGGATGCCTTCACGGTCGAATACGCGAGCTTCCTCGAAACCTTCGCGCGGGTGGCGATGCCCAAATATCTGCCGCATGCCTTCTTCATCGAGGGCGGCACGCTGGCGGTGGAGAACACACTCAAAGTCGCTATGGACTACAAGGTCCGGCAGAACTGGCGCGCGGGTGGCGACGTTTCGAAGGAACGCGGCCAGCAGATCGTCCACTTCAAGGAAGCCTTCCACGGCCGATCCGGTTATTGCCTTTCGCTCACCAACACCGACCCGGCGAAGACCGATCTCTTCCCAAAGTTCCCCTGGCCGCGGATCGAGAATCCCAAACTCACGTTCCCCCTCACCCCCGAGTCGCTCCACGACGTGGCCGAGGCCGAGCAGCGCTCGCTCGAACAACTGCGGAAAGCCTTCGAGGATTGCGGCGACGACATCGCGGGCATCATCATCGAGCCGATCCAGGGAGAGGGCGGCGACAACCACTTCCGCCCCGAGTTCATCCAGGCTCTGAAAAAGGTCGCCGACACGATGAACTGCTTCTTCATCGTCGACGAGGTGCAGACGGGCGTCGCCCTCACCGGCAAATTCTGGGCTCACGAACACTATGGTGTCGAACCCGACGCCCTCGCCTTCGGCAAGAAGACCCAGACCTGCGGGTGCCTGGTTGGGACCAAGGTCGACCGCGAGCCCGATAACGCCTTCAAGACGAAGTCACGCATCAACTCGACCTGGGGCGGCAACCTCACCGACATGGTTCGCTTCCAGCGCTTTCTCGAGATCATCGAAGAAGACAAGCTCGTGGAGAACGCGCGGCTCGTGGGCGATCACCTCCTCGCGGGCCTTTTGGGCCTTGCCTCGGAGTTCCCGGGCCTCGTGTCGAACTGCCGCGGCCGCGGACTGATGATCGCGTTCGACACCGACCCTCATAAACGCAAGGCGCTTCTTGCGAAGTGTTTCGAGCTTGGAATGATCGCGCTGCCCTCGGGCGCGCGTTCGATTCGCTTCCGTCCACCTCTCACTCTCACCCGTGCCGAGGCCGATCAAGGCCTCGACATTCTGCGACGCGCACTCAAATCTCTCCCCGGAGGAGCAGGCAAATGATCGAAAACGAAGCCGCCATCTTCATCGCGAACGACGCGATGGCCGAGATCATCAAGGCGAAGAGCGCCAAGGGGAAACTCGTGCGCGTCGCCGAAGAGGGTTACTACGAGGTGCGGCTCACTCTGAATGGAAAGCAGCACACCGCCTACCTTCCGATCACCACCACCGTCGTGGTCTCCGCGGTCCCCGAGGGCGAGTTCGCTTCGATCGCCGTCGAGCGGTGAGCCCTGGCGCCAACTCCTTTTCCCAAACACTTTTTTCGTCTCCAGGCGTGCTCCTTTGGCCTCTTTGATGGCCCGCCCGCCTGCTGACCTTGCTCAATTTCTGGAGATAAAACCTGCATGTCCCGTGATCTGAAGATCATTCACGTCGGCCTCGGCCCCATCGGGGTCGGCATCGCCCGGATGGTCCTGGCAAAAGAGGGCCTCAAAGTCGTTGGAGCCTGCGACCCGGCGGCCGAGAAGGCCAACAAGGACCTGGGCGATGTTCTGGGCCTTGGCAAGAAGCTCCGCATCAAGGTCGCGGGCGACCCCGTGAAGTTCATCAAGTCCGCCAGGGCCGACGTGGCCGTGGTGTCCACCACTTCCTCGGCCAAGGTGGTGAAGGCCACCATCGAAGCCCTCATCAACCGCGGAATCAA
>JAYUUU010000338.1:0-2680 GCA_043754395.1 Vicinamibacteria bacterium | reverse complement strand
CCGATCTCGCAGCACCCTACATGCTCGTTGCTTCGCCCCTCATGAATGATCCGAAGTTCGCGCGGACCGTCATGGTCATCGGCCATCACGACAAGACCGGTGCTTTGGGCTGGGTCGTGAACCGCGTCCTCGATGTGAGCGTTCAGGATGTCCTTCCCGATCGCCTTGCCTCTGGACTTCACCCCGACACGCCACTCCGTCTCGGGGGGCCTGTGGGCGCCACGGGTCTCACTGTGCTGCTTCGCGATCCGTTGAGCGAGGACGCTACCGAAGTGGCGCCGGGTCTCTTCGCGTGTGGCAACGCGAATATTCTTCCCATCGCCTTCTCGGAGCCGCCCGACGGCGACGTGGCCGAAGCCATTCTGGTGATCGGCTACGCCGGCTGGGAGGCCAAACAGCTCGATCGCGAGATCACGGATGGCTGGTGGTTCGTGCTCGGCTACGACCCCGAGCTTGCCTTCACGCACGCCGCCGCCGATCTGTGGGATGCCTCGATGGAGCGGCTGGGCCTCGGTGCTGCCACCGCGTTCGGCCGGTCCGAACACATCCACTAGCGCTACTTCTTAGGCAGGCCCTCAACGGAAATCGGGGGCACGCTTGGTGGAGTCACTGGTTCGTCGGCGAAGCGAACGCGCACCTCAAGCTTCGACGCGTCGTCGAAGTTCGCGATCAGGAAATTTCTTACGAACTCCGCGGTCGCCTTGCGGCCGGTTTCGCGCACGAGCGGCAGATGCTCGCGGGCGCGCTGTTCGAGGAGTCCTGAAAGCCCGGCTTGAAGCGCGCTTCGAACCGCGGCCTCATCGCGGAGCACGGAACCGCGCTTGACTTCAAAGGTGAGCGTCGAAGGGTCGAGGGCAGGCACTCCGAACTCCGGCGCCGGCGCCACGACGTCGACGCGGCCAAGGACGAGCTTCAAATCCCAGCGCTTCTGGAAATCGAGAACGTAGGTGTACACGACAGCGCCGCGCGCTTCCACAACGACGTCGGGCAGCGGGATCGCTCCCCAGGCGAGCGAGGCGGAATCGGTTCGTTCGAATGACTCGAGCTGACGAAGTTCGGCGAACTGGAACTTCGACATGCCCTTGACGCTCGCCGCATAACTCCGCAGGATGGTTTCGACCCGGCTCGCGCGGAACGCTTCGGCCGCGCTGCGCACGCTGATCAAAGCACTCTCCGCGGCGCCGCCGAGGCTGCGCACCCGGGTCATGGCGGAACGGATAAGGAGAATCGGAAGCACGAGGCACGCGATGGTGAGGAGCGCCATCGCGATGGCCCAGTGACCTCCCGAGCTTTTTCGTTCGGGTGCGGGTGGTGCGCTCGGGGTTTCGCTCACGCCAGGGTTCCGTTTCGGAAGTCTGCGAAAGCCTGGTGGATTTCCTCCCGGGTGTTCATCACGAACGGGCCGTAACGGGCGATGGGTTCGTTCAGCGGGCGTGCAGCGATGCACAGGAATCGCAGGCCGGACTCGCCCCCGGTGGCGTCAATGACATCGCCTTTCGAGAGGACAGCGAGCGTCTTCGGCGAGAGAGCCGTATCGCCGGTTGCGCCCGAGCCCTCGTATGTATAGAGGAAAGCGGTGTGGTCTTCGGGAATTCCGGCCTCGAATCGTCCCTTCGGATCGAGCCGGACGTCGAGGTAGAAAGGATCCGTGACGATGCCCTGAACCGGCCCGCTCGCCCCGCCAAACCTTCCCGCGACGACGCGAACCGAGCCGCCCTCGATCTTCACCTCGGGAATCGCCTTGGGATCGATGTCCTGGTAACGAGGTGCTGTCATCTTGCTCTTCGCCGGAAGGTTCACCCAGAGCTGGAACCCCCACATCAGGCCGTCTTCCTGCTTGGGTGTCTCCGAGTGGACGATGCCGCGGCCCGCGGTCATCCACTGCGCGCCGCCCCCGATAAGGAGGCCGCGGTTCCCGGCGTGGTCTTGGTGCTCCATCTTGCCCGCCAGCATGTACGTCACGGTTTCGAAACCGCGATGCGGGTGGTCGGGGAAGCCCGCGATGTAGTCGTTCGGGTCATCCGAACGAAATTCGTCGAGCAGCAGGAAGGGATCGAGATGGTCGAGGTCCGCGTTTGCGATGGCGCGGTTGAGGCGCACCCCGGCTCCATCCGACGTGGGAACGGCGTCGACAACTCTTTCAACTTTCCGGCGCGTCATGCCTATAGTTTGACCTACGCCTCCCCGCAGGAGAGAACCCATGATTCGACGCACTCTGCTGGCACTCGTGGTGATGGCCCGGTTGGGTTCATCCGCATCCGCCGACGATCTGAGCCAGACCCTTCTTCTCTCCCAGCGCCACCACGATCCGCGGGGGGTCTGGTTCAAATCGCGGATCCGGCTCACCATTGACGAGACCCGGGCTGACCGCTCGTCAAGAACCAGTCTGGTCGTGATCGACACTCCCGGCTCGGCTTTCGAGCTCAAGACCCGCAAAGACAACCGGCAGATCGTGATCAGCGTTTTCCGTGAGAAGACTTCCGCGTCGCTCGACGGCCGTCTCGATTTCTCGAAGGAGGATGCCGCGAAGTACGGCCTCGATGCGCAAGGCGTTCTCAAGCGGCGGAACGACTACTCCTACCTCTACGGCCTTCCCATGAAACTGAATGACCCGGGCGCGATCCTCGGGATTCCGGTTCCGATCGCCAGATACGAAGGGCGAACGTATCGCAAGATCCGA
>JAYUUU010000337.1:0-4568 GCA_043754395.1 Vicinamibacteria bacterium | reverse complement strand
CGGCGGCCGCTCGCGATCTCGGGTTTGACGCCCTCTCCTTCCTGCCGCTCGATACGACGAGCGAGGCGTTTGGCGGAGATCCGGCGCCGAGGTTGGGCCTCAAGCTCGAGGCGGACGATCAGGTCGGTCTGGAGCGGGCCATCGAACGCCTGAGGGACTCCGGAGCCCTCGGTCAATTCGTCCTCGAGGATGACGCGAAGTTGCGCTCCTTCGCAACCTTCCTGGCGCAGGGTCCATCGGACCGGCACGCCCCGCGCTGCAACGCGCCCGAGTGGTCGTCCGTTGTGGAGGCGGATGGCGGCCTCCGTCCGTGCTTTTTCCAGCCTCTCGCCTCAACTGTCCGCGGAGGCTCCCTCCGCGACGCGAGGCAAGGCGAGAGTTATCGGGCGGCGCTTGGCGGCCTCGGAGAGGGGAACAAGGCGTGTGCTTCGTGCGTGTGTCCCAAGCACCTTCCAAGCGGGGCTTCGGCGATCGCCTCACGCCTGTCCGCACTCCTTAGAAGCGTGCGCTCGGGTTCCGCGCTTTTGACGAGGAGCCCGGCATGAGCCGCCCCAAGGTCCTCCTCTATAACCCGCGTGGCGAAAGCCACATCCTGCCCCTTGCCTTGATCCACATCGGCTCGATGCTTCCCGAGTTCGATGTCCGAATCATCGACGGCCGGATTGAACTCACACCCGAGTCGACGCTCGCCGAACTTTCGGACGACGCTGTGTGCGTCGGTGTCACCGTGCTGACGGGCAAGCCGATCCTCGACGCCTTGAGAGCGAGCCGTGCGGTTAAGCGCCGAAACCCGAAAGTGCCGATCATCTGGGGCGGTTGGCACCCTTCGCTTCTCGCCGAGCAGTGTCTCGCTTCGCCAGCAGTGGATGTATGTGTGAGCGGTCAGGGCGAAGAGACGTTCCGGGAGATCGTCTTGAACCTTGTGGCCGGGAAAGGGATTGAGGACGTCGCGGGAACCGCGTTCAAGAGGGAAGGCGTCGTGGTGAAGAACCCGGCCCGGCCTTTTCAGAATGTCAACGGGTTCCCGCGCGCCGACTTCGACCTCGTGAAGATGGAGAAGTACTTCTCTCACCGCGGTGTGCGGAGGCTCGACTACTGTTCCTCGCAGGGTTGCCCCTTCGAGTGCTCCTTCTGCGCCGATCCCATGGTCTTCAAGCAGCGCTGGAGCGGCCTCACCGCGGAACGCGTGGTCGCAGAGATCGCGGAACTCAAGGAACGGCACCGGCTCACCCAGGTGTTCTTCAACGACGACAACTTCTTCACGGATCTCAAGAGAGCTGAGGCCATCGCCAGGGGCCTGATCGACTTGAAGGTCAACGTGCAATGGTTTGGAACGGGCCGCGCCGACCTTCTGCGGCGGATGACGCCTGCGCAGTTCGCGTTGATGCGGGAGAGCGGGTGTTACAAGGTGAACGTGGGGGCGGAAAGCGGATCTCCGGAGGTCCTCGAGAGCATTAAGAAGGGAACGCTCGTTGAAGAGGTCATCGAGTCAGCCGAAAAGCTCCACCGGGCCGGTATTGGAGCCCGGTTCTCGTTCATTGCGGGATTCCCGAATGAACCCGCGACGTCGCTCGCCGAAACCTACCGAACCGTGAAGGCGCTGCGAAAGATCAACGGAGCCTTCGAAACTCCCATCTACTTCTATGCGCCCTATCCGGGCACCGAACTCTCCGAGCGAATGCCTGCGCTAGGCTTCGAGGCGCCGAAGAAGCTGGAGGACTGGGAGCACGTCGACCTCGATCATGCGATCGGTCCGTGGATCTCCGAGCCGGTTCGGAAGTTCGTGCCGCGATACAACTTCTACCTGCGGCACGCCTTCGAGCCCATCGAGGGAGGGGTCGGCAAGCGCGTGGCGAAGTGGTTCGCGCGCCAGAGAGTTCGCTTCGACTTCTATCGCTTCGACTTCGAGCGACGCCTGGTGGATCTTTCCAAGAGGCTCCGGACCGGCGTCCCGGCGCGGCAGCAGCCCATGATCGCGGAGAACTAGAGAATGGGGGCCAGGAAAGCGGTCGTCTTGTTCTTCCCGTCCTACTACTCGGACGAGGCGGCGCCGCCGCTGGCTCTGATTCACCTCGCTGCGCCTCTCGTGGCCGCGGGGCATGAGGTCCGGATCGTCGATTCCGCGGTCGAGGACAATCCCGAACGTGCGGTTCTCGAGGCCCTCGATGGCGCGTGCGCCCTCGGAATCAGCATGGTGACGGGGCCCATGATCACTCAGGGCGTCTCGGTGGCGGCGGCGGTCCGCGCGGAGCGGCCCGAGATGCCGATTGTGGCCGGCGGCTGGCATCCGTCGATCCTCCCGGAACAGACGCTGCGCTCGCCGCTTTTCGACGCGGTGGTGAAGGGCCAGGGCGAGGTGACTCTTTCGGAAATCGTGGAGCGCTGGAACGCGGGGGAGCGCGACCTTCAGGGTGTGGCTGGGTCATTCTTCAAGCGCGGCTCTGAGATCGTCGCCAACGAGCCGCGTGGCTATACCGACATCAACGCTCTGCCCCGCCGGCCTTTCGAAATCGTCGATTTCGAGCGCTACGCGAAGAAGTGCCACGGCTTCAGATGGCTTCTTTACTGTTCTTCGCACGGGTGTCCCTGGGACTGCTCCTACTGTTCGAACGCCTCGGTCTATGGCCGGAACTGGAAGCCTCTCCATGCTGAGCGGACCGTGGACGAGATGAGCGAGCTTGGAGCGCGCTACTCGCTCGACGTGATCGACATCATCGACGACAACTACCTGGTCCGTCGCGACCGCGCCATTGACATCGCGGAACGGCTGCTGGCTCGCGAGACGAAGTTCTCGTATTTCATCCAGACACGGACGGATCAGGTCGACCGCGTCTCGGACGACGAGCTCCGCCTGCTCAGGCGGAGCGGCCTCACCCGAATCTTTTTCGGCATCGAATCAGGCTCGAAGAAGGTCCTCAAGACCGTGAACAAACGGCTCGATCTCGAGACCGCGTATCGCACGGCGGCGCGCTGCCACGCCGCGGGCATCGAGGCCTCGTTCAACTTGATCTTCGGCCTCCCCGGGGAGGATGCCGAGGACCTTAAAGACACGATTGCCATGGTCGACAACATCGGGAAGAGAAATCCCGACGCGGCCTTTTTCACCAACATCTTTTCGCCCTATCCCGGCTCGCCGATCTTCCCCCAGGCGGTTCGGCTCGGAGTCGCGGAACCGAAGACGCTCGAGGACTGGGCCGTCTTCTATCCCAAGATCCAGCGGCTCCCCTGGCTCGACGGGAAGGCTCATGCCCGAGTTCAGCGCATCCGGGACTACATCCGGATCGGCTATTCAGCGCGAAAGATGGTGGTGCATCGCCCCGAGGGTTTCAAGGACATCGTAAGACGCGCCCTCCAGGCGATGGCGCGGGTTCGGCTCCGCCGGCTCGCGGTTTCGTTCCCGGTCGAAGTGTGGGCGCTTCGGGCCTGGAAAGAGATCCGACGCTTTTTCGGGACCAGGGAGGCGGTCGTCATCAACTGATGCGGATCGTCCTCTACAACCCGAAGTCGAACACGGCGGGGAAGCGCATCATGCCGTTTTCGCTCCTCGCCATCGGGGCGGTCCTCGAAGGCGAGGTCGACTACGAAATCGTGGATGGCAATGTCGACGCGAAGCCCGACGAGGCACTGGCCAGCCGAGTCGCGGCAGGAGCCACAGTCGTGGGAATGAGCGTGATGCCGGGCCCCCAGCTCGAGGACGCGGTCAAGCGGACGCGCGCACTGAAGGCCGCCCATCCCCATGTGCTCGTGGTCTGGGGCGGCTATTTCCCTACGGAACATACCGAGGCGTGTCTTGCCGGCGAGCTTGTCGACTTCGCGATTCGCGGGCATGGGGAGTTCGTGATTCGGGACCTCTTGAAGCGCCTTCGTGAGGGACCCTATCCGCGGAGCGATCCCCCCCCCGAGGGACTCGCCTTCAGACGGCCTGATGGCACGATCGCGAAGGGAGGCGTCGCCCGCGTCCCGAACGTCGAGGCGCTGCCGGAGTTTCCGTTTCATCGCATCGAGATGCCTTTGTATCCGCGGGCGACGTTCCTTGGCGCGCGCACGCTCGGCTATCACTCGAGTTATGGCTGTCCGTTCCTTTGCAACTTCTGCGGCGTGGTGAGCCTCGCTCAGGGCCGCTGGAATGCCCAGTCGCCCGAGCGGGTGGAAAGGTCACTTCGTCGTTACAAGGACGAGTGGGCGGTCGATGCCGTCGAGTTCTACGACAACAACTTCTTCACTCACGAGGAGAGGTGCCGGGACATCGCCACGCGAATCGAGGGTTTCGGTTTCAACTGGTGGGGCGAGGGGCGGATCGACACGCTCCTGAAGTTCTCGGACGCCACGTGGCGAACCATGACCCGGAGCGGCCTCAAGATGGTGTTCCTGGGCGCGGAATCGGGTTCGCGCGAGACCCTGGCCCGCATGGACAAGGGCGGCACCCTGACTCCCGAGATGACCCTCGATCTCGCGGCGAGGATGCGCGGTTTCGGGGTCACGCCGGAGTTCTCGTTCGTCCTGGGCAATCCTCCCGACCCGGCGGCCGACATCGAGAGCACACTCGCGTTCGTGAAGCGAGTGAAGGA
>JAYUUU010000336.1:0-3389 GCA_043754395.1 Vicinamibacteria bacterium | reverse complement strand
TCCGAATACCGGAGGCTTCGTTGTTTGTGGCGGCTGAGCCGAGACCCCGTTGAGGCCGAGGCTCAGGAACAGCAGAAGAATGAGAACGATGGGGAGGGTTTTGGGTTGGGCGCGCAATGCCGATTCTCCTAGCCTGGGTAGCCTACGCTGCCTTGAGCGCCTTGCCCGTAGCGAGGTAGTGATTCATCTTGTTCTCCCACTCCTTCATGAAACCCTCGTAGAACGAGGCGGTGAAGTTCGCGACGAACACATCGCCCTGCGGGCCGAGGCTTGTGTGCGAGTAGGTGATCGTGGCCTCGCACCCGGGTGCGGTCGCGGCCAGTTGAATGGTCAGCCGACACGCCGTCACCTCGGGAACGATCTTCAGCATCTCCACCAAGCCCCGCTCCTTTTCGTGACGCGTCACGTACCAGATCGCGGGATGCGGCGTTCCGGCCATGACGAAGACGCAGTCGGATTCGGCGACACCGGAATGACTCCACACCGCCGTCGGGTCCCAGCCAAAGATCCAATCGGCTTCCCGCACTGGACACAGCAGCGGGAAAACGCGGTCGGGGCCGGCGATCAGCTTCTGGGTGAAGGTGTGAGTGGCGCGGTTGGGTTTCACGATTCTCATGGTTTCAGGCTTTCTCTTTAAGACGGTGGGAGCTCGAGGCATCGAGGTCGAGCTGGAAGACGCGTTTCAAGTCGGCGATCTTGCGTCGGGATTCTTCGGAGAAGGGCGGTTTGCCCTCGAAGGAATGAAGAACGATGCCCTCGATGAGGTCGCCGAGCGACAGGTCGTGATAGTCGGCGAGTGCTTTCAACACCTTGAGCAGGCGCTTTTCAATACGCACGCCGGTCTGGACGCGTTCGATGACGAGGTTCGCTGCGGCCGCGGTCCGTGGCGAAGCCGCTTTGGAAGTCGATTTCATGGTGTGATGGTACATATGTACCAAGTTCTTTTCAACGGGATCCCTGCGGCCGAGCCCCCGTGGTCGAATCTGGGTTTCGGGGCACGCGCAGCGTGCCCCTTCAGCCAGCCACGGTTCGGATAGGCTGGCATCGGGCGATCACGGAGAAACAATTCATGTGGGGACGCCAACAAACGGGTTCAGTGCTTTGTCGCTCTTGCGGCGGTCTGACCGGCGTGTCGGACGACACGTGCTTCCACTGCGGTGCTCGCAACCCAGGCCTTTTCGGCTTCGCGGCGCGGTTGCGGAGCCTCGGCGCCGATCTCGGTTTCGGACCGCTGATCCTCAGCATCTGCGTCCTCGCCTTCGGCATGTCGTTAGCACTCGACCCTGCGGGCATCGGCTTTCAAGGCTTGAACATCCTCTCGCCGAGTTCGGCCGCCAGCCAGGCGATGGGTGCGTCGGGGATACTCCCGGTCTGGAATTACGGCCGGTGGTGGACGGTTCTTTCGGCAGGCTGGCTGCACGGCAGCCTCCTCCACATCTTCTTCAATATGTACTGGGTGAGGATTCTCATTCCGCAGGTCGCGGAGCTCTATGGGCCCGGCCGGACGGTGATCGTCTACACCCTGGCTTCGGTCGTGGGGTTCCTCATGAGTTCCACGGCCCCCGTCCTTATCCTTTGGGTTGCGCCGTTTCTGGGCGGCGTGCTGCAGGTCTTCCCGGGTTACGGCTACTTCACTCTGGGCGCCTCCGCGGCGCTCATGGGAATGTGGGGGGCTCTCGTTCACTACGCTCGCCGGACAGGTTCGAGCACGATGCGGCGATGGGCGTGGACGAACGTAGCGTATTTCATGGTCTTCGGTCTGGTGATGCGGGGCGTCGACAACTGGGCCCATCTGGGCGGCTTCATTGGCGGCTGGCTCGTGGCCTGGTTCCTGGACCCGCTGAAACAAGAACGCACCAACCACGTTGTTCTTGCCGTGTTGTGCCTTCTCGCGTCCGTGGCCTCCATCGCCGCGTCGCTTCTCATTTCGGTTCCCGCGTTCAATTAGTCGGAACCCTTCAAGCGTTTCGCGCCACTCACATCGATTGGAACCGATGAGGCGAGACGAAGTCACCCCCGAAACCACCCCCCAAGGCACTCCCGACGCCGAGCTCGTCCGCCGTTTCCTCGCGGACCGGGCCACACCCTCCTTCGAAGCGCTCTACGACCGCCACGGGCGATGTCCGGCCGAGGTTCGCCAGAAAACCTCAGACGTCAAATCGCCCAGGTGTAGATTGCCCTTCCGCGGAAACAGGAGGCGATGCGATGACCCGACCCACCATTGAACGGCCCGAGGAAGGTGAATACCTCGAGTACTACGGCCGCTATATCTCCCTCGTGCCCGAGGGCGATGTTCTCGCGACTCTCGCGAAGCAGAACGGGAGCACGATCGCGCTGCTGAGAGGTCTCTCGGAGGCTCAGGGTGGCTATCGCTACGCTCCGGGAAAGTGGACGGTCAAGGAACTCGTCGCTCACGTGAGCGATGCCGAAAGGGTATTCGCCTACCGCGCGATGCGTTTCGCGCGAGCGGACGAGACGCCTCTGGCGGGGTTCGACGAGAACGAGTACGTCAAGAACGGTTCGTTCGACGAGTGTTCCCTCGCGGACATCGTGACCGGTTTCGAAAACGTCCGCAGTTCCACTCTCTCGTTGCTTAAGCTGATGTCGCCCCAGGCCTCCACCCGTCGAGGCAAAGCAAACAACGCGGAGATCAGCGTGCGAGGCCTCGTCTACATCCTCGCCGGCCACGAACTCCATCACATGAACGTCCTCCGCACGCGGTACTTAGAAGGAGTGCAGCCGAGTTAGCCGCCCTCACTGGTCCAAGCTCATTGGACACCCACGTCACCCCCGCGAAGGCGGGGGCCTAGCGCGGAACTCCGTTCTCACCCGCGAAACTTCGACTGGAAGTTCGGGTTCTGATCGCGAGGTTTCGCGGACGGGAACGGGAGTTCGCGCTAGCCCCCGGCTTTCGCCGGGGTGACGTGGGTGACCAATAGGCTTGGGAGAGGTGATCGGCGCGGCATTACCTCCCGCGGCATTACCTCCAACCCCAAGAATATGCACTAACCGCACTCACATTCGACGTAGAATTGACAGCGCGACGCTGAGATATGGCTGATTTCTACTCGATCCTCGGAATAGACCGGCGCTTCTCGCCAGCGAAACTCCGACGCGCCTACCAGCGGCGCGCGCGGGAGTTCCATCCGGATCTCCATCCGGGAAGTGCCGAGGCCGCTTCGATGTTCGCTCTCGTGGCCCAGGCGTTCGAGATCCTCTCCGACCCCGAGCGGCGCAGCGCGTACGACCGCGGTGTGGTCGAAGGCAAAACCCTCCGAGAGAAACCGCCTCTCGCGTTCGAAGGTTTCGATTTCGCCGCAGCCGGCGGAGGGCGTCAGGGGTTTCGCGAACTCTTCGAAGCGGCGATCGAGCCTGAAGGCGAGTCCTCG
>JAYUUU010000335.1:0-2176 GCA_043754395.1 Vicinamibacteria bacterium | reverse complement strand
CTTGGTCCGATCGAAATCGCCGAGGCCGATCCAGAGCGTCGGCCAGATGTCGTGTCCGGTCGAGCCCGGTGTCGGCCACTTGTCGCGTTGGATCGACTTCAAGGTCACGCCCGCATAAACGTCGATGCCTGCTTCGACAACGAATGGAAGCCCCACGAGCGCGGCCAGGGCGAGGGCCAGGGCAGCGACGCGTTGACGCCACGTTCGCTCCGACCTGAATGCCCACATCCACGCCAGCAGGAAGCCGGGGATCATGAGCATGGCGGCATTTCGAGCGGGGAAAGCAAGGCACAGGATCGCGGACGCGCCGGCGAGCCTCGGCCAGGCGCTGCGGAGGGACAAGTCTTGAGACATCGCGATACAAAAAGCCAACAGGCCCAGACCCGCCGCAAGGTAGAAGCCATACGCTGCGTAACTTTGGGCGCTGGCCTCGCGAAAGAATCCCGACAAGCAGAAGAGCGCCGCAGTCACAAGTGCTGCCGTCGTCTTGCCCTGATACGCGAGCTCAAAAACGATCCATCCCAGAGCAAGGGCCACAAGAGTGATCGGAAGCCAGACCAGGAACAGCGGCCTTATGCCTCCGGTTATTCTGAAAAGAGCGCCCAGGAAGAAAGCGCGGCCCGCGTCGTCCACCCGGATCACCGGAAAAGAGCGCTGGCCGACGAGATCGGTGACGTCCAGGCTGGTCCAGGCCTCAGACGCCGGGCGCTCGCGGAACTCCTTTACGAGCGGACGCCTGAAGGCGCGGAACTCGGGCGAGGTCCGGCGATAGCGATTGGCGATCTCGTAGGGCCCCACCGGAAAACCGCGGTCGCGGAAATAGGTGGACGCGATCGCAAGATCGTCCCAGCCACGCCACCCCGACAGATAAGCGGGCAGCGGCTTCGCGGATACGCCGAAGGCCCATAGAAACCCTCCTGCCGCCACCATCGCGAGGAGCAGCGACCATCTAGGCGGAAGGGCTGTCGATAGGCGCGTCATCCGTGCCGTGCAGGATATCCTCCGCTGAACCCAAAACGGCGGACCCCGGCGTTTCCGCGCGGTCCTCCCCTCTCCAAGGAGTGATCCACATGACGCTCGCGCGCCCGGCTCTTGTCGTCCTCGCAGGGCTTGCCGCCCTTACCGTTGTTCGCGACTGGCCCGGCCCGGTCGAAGCACAGGAGAAATCCGGGTTGCCGCTCAAGGCCGAGCGCAAGATCGCGTTTCAAACCGACGAGGGCACCTGGGTTTCGCTCGACGTCTCACCCGACGGGAAGACTCTGGTCCTTGAACTCGCGGGTGACCTCTACACCCTCCCCATGGCTGGCGGCGACGCGAAGGCCCTCAGCACCGGCATGGCGTTCGATTCTCAGCCGCGTTTCTCGCCGGACGGTGCGCAGATCGCTTTCCTCTCCGATCGTGACGGGGCCGAAAACCTCTGGATCATGAAGGCCGATGGAACCGCGCCGAAGGTTCTCACGAAGGAGAAGCAGGCCTCCTTCGCCTCGCCCGCCTGGGCCGAAGATGGCCAGAGCGTGATCGTCTCGCGCAACGTTCCCGGGCTCCGCACCTTCGAACTATGGGCCTACGACGTCCGCGGCGGCTCCGGAATCCAGATCACGAAAGCCAAGGCGAAGGCCGAGACCACACCTGCCGAGCAGCACAATGCCCTCGGCGTGGCGGTATCCCGGGACGGACGCCACCTTTATTACGCGACGAAGCGCGGCGGCTTCGCATACAACGTCAACTTTCCCCTCTGGCAGGTCGCGCGCAAGGATCGCCGCACCGGCGACGAGGACGTGATCACGCAATCTACGGGCAGCGCCTTCCGGCCGACCCTGTCCCCCGACGGACGCTTTCTCGTCTACGGAACGCGCTTCAACACCCAGACCGGCCTGCGCCTTCGCGACCTGAACAGTGGCGAGGACCGCTGGCTCAAGTATCCGGTTCAGCGCGACGATCAGGAGTCGCGGTTCACTCGCGACCTCCTTCCGGGGATGGCGTTCACTCCGGACGGCAAGGATGTCATCGCGGCCTACGCCGGAAAGATTCATCGCATTTCCGTAGCCACGGGAAACGACTCGGTCATCGCCTTCAGGGCCAACGTCGCGCTCGACCTCGGTCCGCTTCTCGACTTCCCGGCCCGCGTGGAGCAGGGCCCGGTGCGCGCACGCATCATTCAGGGGGCCGCGGTCTC
>JAYUUU010000334.1:0-7614 GCA_043754395.1 Vicinamibacteria bacterium | reverse complement strand
GCTCATCGCCAGGCACGGCCGGGACTCGGCGGTTTTTCGCCTTGCCGACCTCGCCGAAGCAGGCTTCGAGACCCTGGTCGCGGTTCTCGGCATGATCATCCAGGCGATTCCGTTCGCGGTGTTCGGTGTGCTCGCGCAGGTCGTGGGGAAAGACGGCATGAAGGTCTTCGGCGATCTGGCCGTCTACGTGGTCGCCATGGTTTCGGGCCTCGGCCTGCACGCCCTCGGCTACTACACCCTCGCCGCCTGGCTCGTCGGCCGCCGCTCGCCGAAGGTGTATCTGGGTGAAGGCGCGCCCGCGATCCTGTCGGGGATGTCGATGAACTCATCGCTCGCCACCGTGCCTTTGACGCTCCAGAGTCTCGCGAAGATGAAGATCTCGGATGCTTCGTCCCGGCTCTCCGCCTGCGTCGGCACCAATCTCAACAACGACGGCATCGTTCTCTATGACGCCATGGCGGCCCTGTTCCTGTCGCAGGCTCTTGGGTACCACCTCACTCTTGAGCAACAGGTGCTCGTGGCCCTCGCCTCGCTGATGGCCGGCATCGGTATCTCGGGAGTTCCAGACGCGGGTCTCATCGTTCTGCCCCTCGTCCTCACCACCGTCGGTCTGCCGGACGCGATCGTGGTCGGAGTGCTGCCCGTCCTCTTCTCGGTCGACTGGCTCGTCGGCCGCGTTCGTTCGGGCGTGAACGTCATGAGCGACATGGTGGTGGCGATCCTCCTCGACCGCTTTCCTGATAAGCAGAAGGCCTGAGTGGCGAAGGCCCCCTCAGGCCTCACGCTCAACGCGCGGGAGAAAGCGATTCTGGAGCTCGCGGCGAAAGGTCTTTCCGACCGTGCGATCGCTTCGAAACTCGGCCTCTCCGCCGAGACCATCCGCTGGTACAACAAGCGGGTCTACGAAAAGCTCGATGCCGCGAACCGCACCGATGCGGTGTCGCGCGCCACCGAACTCGGCCTGCTCGCTCCCCAAAATCCGCGCCCGCCTACACTCGAAGGTGCGAGGAGGCGCCCCAGAGTGCATTTCAAGACGATCATCGAACCCTTCCGGATCAAGTCGGTGGAGTCGCGGAAATTCAATACCCGCGACGAGCGTGAACGCGCCCTGGTCGAAGCCGGCTACAACGTTTTCCGGCTTCACGCGGACGACGTCCTCATCGACCTTCTGACCGACTCCGGCACGGGTGCGATGTCGGCGGCGCAATGGGGCGCCATCATGCAGGGCGACGAGTCGTACGCGGGCAGCCGCTCGTTCTACCGCTTTCGAGATGTGGTTCAGGATCTCACTGGCTTCAAGCACATCATTCCCACTCATCAGGGGCGCGCGGCCGAGAGAATCCTTTTCCACACCACGCTCAAGCCCGGCGATGTGGTGCCGAACAACAATCATTTCGACACCACCCGCGCCAACATCGAGGTGGAAGAAGCCGAGGCGCGCGATCTCGTCATCGCCGAGGGCCGGATCCCCTCGCTGGTGCACCCGTTCAAGGGCAACATCGATCTCGAGGCCCTCGAGCGCACACTCGACAAAGACGGCGACCGTGTGCCCCTCGTGATGGTGACGATCACCAACAACACGGGAGGCGGCCAGCCGGTCTCGCTCGAGAACCTGCGCGGCGTGCGGAAGTTGTGCGACCGCTACAAGAAGCCGTTTTTCCTCGACGCCTGCCGTTTCGCCGAGAACTCGTACTTCATCAAGATCCGCGAGGCGGGCCAGGCCGACCGCTCGCCCAAAGCCATCGCCCAGGAGATGTTCTCGCTGGCGGATGGCTGCACCATGTCGGCGAAGAAAGATGGCCTCGCGAACATCGGCGGCTTTCTCGCCATGAATGACGAGACCTGGGCGGAGCGCTGCCGCAATCTCCTGATCCTCACTGAAGGCTTTCCCACCTACGGCGGCCTTGCCGGTTACGACCTCGAGGCGGTGGCGCGGGGCCTTGAGGAAGTTGTGGAGGAGCCGTATCTGCGCTACCGGATAAGGTCCACGGAATATCTCCACGAACGCATCGTGGCGGCGGGAGTTCCGGTAATACGGCCCGCGGGCGGTCACGCGGTCTACATCGACGCGCGAGCCTTGCTCCCTCACATCCCTCCCCTCCAGTACCCAGGGATAGCACTCGCGAACGCCCTGTATGTCGAGGCCGGGATCCGTGGAGTCGAAATCGGCACGGTGATGTTCGGCCAGCAGCACGACGGCTCGGAGAATGTGCCGGCGATGGATCTGGTCCGGCTCGCCATACCGCGGCGCGTTTACACGCAGTCGCACATCGACTACGTGGCGGAGGCGGTGATCGGTGTCGCGGGGATCAGGGACACTCTTGGGGGCTTCCGGATCACGAAGGCGCCCTCCGCCCTCCGCCACTTCACGGCCCTGTTCGAGCCCATACCGATGGCTTCCCCTTCGCGGTAACCTTGGGATCTCGATGCAACTCGTCCTACTGCGCCACGGCGAAAGCGACTGGAACCTGCAGAACCGGTTCACCGGATGGACCGACGTGGACCTCTCGGCCAAAGGCGAAAAGGAGGCCCACGAGGCGGGAAAACTCCTTCGTGAAGAAGGCTTTGTCTTCGATCTCGCCATCACCTCGGTCCTCAAGCGCGCGATCCGGACGTTGAACGTCGTTCTCGACGAAATGGATCTCGCCTGGATCCCGGTAGAGAAGACGTGGCGCCTGAACGAACGTCATTACGGAGCGCTCCAGGGGCTCAACAAGGAAGAAACGGCGAAGAAATACGGCGAGGAGCAGGTGAAGATCTGGCGTCGGAGTTTCGCGACGCCGCCCCCGACTCTCGATGCGGCCGACGAGCGCTCCGCCCAAAAGGACCCTCGCTACAAGGCGCTGCGCCCTGACGAGATCCCCTCATGCGAGTCTTTAAAGGACACCATCGCCCGGATGATGCCCTGTTGGGAGGATCAGATCGCTCCGAGCGTTCGGGGAGGTCAGAGGGTCATCGTGGCCGCGCACGGAAACTCGCTGCGCGGGTTGGTGATGCACCTCGAAGGGATGGGCGAGACCGAAGTCCTGGAATTCAACATTCCGACCGGTGTGCCTCTCGTCTACGATCTCGCCGCGAATCTGCGTCCCAAGGGCCGGCGGTACCTCGGAGACGCGGCGGCCGTGGCGGCGCGCGCTGCGGCGGTGGCCGCACAGGGCGCCTCGAAGAAATAACCTCAGGAGCTTTACCGTCATGATGCGTTCCGCGCTGTTGTGGGCCTCCGAAAACCGGACGCTCCGCGAGACCTTCCCGAAGTACAAGTTCGCGAAGGCCGCGGTCAAGAAGTTCATGCCCGGCGAAACCTTCGCCGACGCGCACCGCGAGGGCACGCGGCTCAATGGCATGGGAGCGGGTGTCATCTTCACGCGCCTTGGCGAGAACGTCCTCGACAAGAACTCGGCTCAGGAAGTGGCCGACCACTACATGGGCGTCTTCTCCGCGATCGCGAAGGACAAGGGGCCGATGGAGATCTCCATCAAACCCACGCAGCTCGGCCTCGACCTCCCGGGCGGCGTCGATTTGTGCAACTCCCACCTCGACGCGCTGTGCGCCGAGGCCCAGAGCTCGAACAACGTCCTGTGGATCGACATGGAAGGCTCGAAGTACACCGACGTCACCCTCGATCTCTACCGTCGCGCCAAGGCGAAGTTCCCGAACGTGGGCATAGCGCTCCAGACGTATCTCTTTCGGACGATGGCCGATATGGAGTCGCTGCTGCCGCTCAAGCCGATCATTCGTCTGGTCAAGGGCGCTTATCTCGAGCCCGCGAACATCGCCTTCCCCGCGAAGAGCGACGTGGACGAGAACTTTTTCAAGCTGGCCGAGCGTCTGATGAAGAAGGACGGCGTCGAGGCGGGTGCTCGCGCGGTGTTTGGCACTCACGACTCGGTCCTGCATGCGCGCATCACCGCGGCGGCCGCTCATCTTCAGAAGTCGCAGTACGAGTTCCACATGCTCTACGGCATAAGGAACGAGGAACAGAAGCGGCTCATCGAGGCCGGTCACAAGGTTTTCGTGCTCGTGAGCTATGGCGAGTACTGGTTCCCCTGGTACATGCGCCGCCTCGCCGAGCGTCCGGCGAATGTGTGGTTCGTCGTAAAGACGATGTTCCAGGCCTGAGACCTCATCGCCCGTTGGTTGAAGTCGCGGCGGCTTCAGGGGCGAGACTTCTATCATCATGAACAGGACCGGCAACATCGGAACCGCCACGGGAAACGTGCGGCGGTCGCTCGCGGTCTATGCGGCGGCTGAGCCGACTCTGCACTTGCTCGTGTTCCTCGGTTCCTCGTCGCGTGGGGACGCGGGGGGCGCTTTTGACATCGAGCTTGGCTACATCGCCGACCCGGGCTTCGACTCCGCGACTTTCCAGGAGCTCACCGCCTCGGTCCTCGGTCTCGAGAGGGTTTCAATCGCCGACCTGGAGCGCGCCGCGACTACCGCGTTTCGGGCCGCGCGCGAAGGGGCGCTTGTGTACGAAAGGGCGCCCAACGCCTACGCCGAGTTTCGGGAGCGTGCGATCCACAACTGGTGCGAGTTGGCTCCCGTGCTGAACGCGGTCTACGACCGCATGGAGACGCCGACTCCGAGGCACCCTCCAAGATGAAGGCGATCGATCCCGAGCTTTTGCAGGAGCGCACGCGGGTGCTCGAGTACCATCTCACCCGCATCAAGGAGACCCTTCCCGCGGATCCGGTGGCCTTCACGCGCGGGACGGACGTCGCGGATGTGGTGTCGCTTCATCTGCTCTTCGGCATTCAGGTGGTTCTCGATTTCTCGGTCTTCGCCTGCATCCATTTCGGGTTGCAAGCACCCGCGAGCTACGACGACGCGGTAGCGCGCCTCGCCCACGCGGGGCGCATCTCCGACTCGCTCGCCGACCGTCTGGAAAAGGCCGCGAACTTTCGCGACGCCTTCGTCCACGCTTTCGAACTCCTCGACGCGCCCTCCATCTATCGCGGCGCGCGAGTCCTCCCCGATGACCTTCGGATGTTCATGGCCGACATCGCGGGACATCTGGGCGACCGGCCTTGAAGGCCCTGCGCGCCAGAGTCCTGGCGGCGTGAACAGCCGCATCTTGATCGCGGGCGGGGGCATTGGGGGGCTCACTCTCGCCGCTCTGCTGCACCGCCGCGGCCGTGAGTGCCTCGTTCTCGAACGAACGGCCCGTTTCGCACCGGTCGGTGCGGGCCTTGTCCTTCAACCAAACGCGGTCAAGGCCCTTCGGATCGGCGGCATCGAGGAAGAAGTCCTGAGCCACGGGTCGCCGATGGAGAAGATGGAGATCCGGGATGATCACGGACGCGTCCTTTCTTCGGTTGAAGCCGCCGACTTCCAGAGACGCTTTGGCGCCTCCATCTTCGGCTTCCATCGCGCCACGCTGCACCACGCCCTCACCACCATCATTCCCAAGATGTCGATCCAGTTGGGCGCGGCGGTTCGCGCTTTTGGTCAGACCGCGGATGGCGTTTCGGTCGATCTCGACAGTGGCGAGCGCATCGAGGGAGCGGCCCTCGTGGGTGCTGACGGTTTGAACTCGGCGGTCCGGCGTCAAACGCTCGCGGATGGCGAGGCCCGGTATTCGGGCTACACGAGCTGGCGCGGGGTTATGCCTCGCGGAAGCTTGTGGCCAAAGGGAGGGATGAGCGAGAGCTGGGGCCGAGGCGCCCGCTTCGGGCTCGTGGCCATCGATGGAGAGAGGCTCTACTGGTTCGCCACCGCGAACGTGGCTCCAGGCGGGGGCTATACCGGCAAGGCCGAACTTCTGCGCCGCTTCTCCGGCTGGCATGCTCCGATCCGCGACGTGATCGAAGCGACCCCCGACGAGGCCATCCTGCGCACCGATATCACCGATCGCAATCCCGTCCGCGTATGGGGGGAAGGTCGGGTCAGCTTGCTCGGCGACGCCGCTCACCCGATGACGCCAAACCTCGGCCAGGGCGGCTGCCAGGCCATCGAGGACGCGGTAGTCCTGGATCTTTGCCTCGCGCATCACGCCGACGTGGCCACCGCACTCAAGGATTACGAAACACGCCGCCTCGAGCGCACCTCCCGCGTGGTGAACGAGGCGCGGCGTTTCGGGCGTTTCGGGCAGATCGAGAACACCTTTGCGCGGGCCGTGCGCGACCTGGCGGTTTGGATGACGCCTGCGAGCGCGACGCTCCCGACAGTGCGCTGGCTCTACGACTTCGATGTCTGAATGAACTCTGCGGGCTGCCGTTGAGCAGGCCACACGCGACCGCGAACCGACGGTGTTCTACGGCGCGGGGATCTGGCTGAGCAGCAGCCACGCGACCCCGGCGAGGACGAGCAAGCCAAGAATCATCTTCAGGCAGCCGCCACCGCAAGCGCCTCCGCCCGGCCCGATGCCTACGATCGTCTTCAGAAACGCCCGACTCTGCGCGTCGTCCCAGCCGGTCTGGCTCATGAGTTGGGTGAGCGCGTCATCCATCTGGCCGGCCTTCGCCATGTCGATCAGCGTGCGCGCGAGCTTCGGGTTCACCCTGCCCTCCGTGCGATGCGTGATGCTCAGGGCGTCGACCGCGTCTTTGGCCTCCTTGAGACCGCTCTCCGTGTGCTGGCGATACCGCTTGATGGCCTCGATGAGATTGCCCTGGCGGATGGCGGCAAGGGCAGCCTCCTCAGCCTGACGCAGGTTCCGTGGCGCCTCCTGGTGGGCTTCGCGCTGGTGATCTCCACCTTCCATCGCCTCGATGAACGCCTTGGCTTCGGCGAGACCCACGTCGGCCATGTTGCGGAACTGCTTCATCGCCTCGAGCTTGTTGCCCGAAGCGACGAGCCGTTCAAGCTCTCTCTTCTGTTCTTTCGAGAGTTTCATCAAGAGTCCTTTGGAGCCATCGCCAATTCGGCGCGTCAGTAGTAGACGATCACCCTGAAGGCGCCACTGTTGTCCTGAAGATAGTCGTCATTGACGCCGAGGAACAGCGTGCCCCGTCCGCGGACTCGAATGGGACCTTTGTCTGCGCCGATGAAGAACGGATCGCCCGCCTCGCCGATCTTGCCGATGAGTGCAGCACCCGGACGATTCGGAATCGGACGCTTGGGATTTCTGGGCGACCCGCCTTCACCTCCGGGACCGTCCTTGCGGTCGGGACCCCAGCGGACCTCGCCGCGCGAGTCGAACCAGATTTCCTGGCCGTCGCGAAGCTCGATCGCGGTCTGAACCCACGCCGTAGCACCGGGAACCTCCACCTCGCGCTCGCGCAGCCCGCTCGGGCGTTCGTTCCCGGGAGGCCGGGTGTCGCGGTCGGACGGGTCGCGCCCCCGGTCGCGATCGCGGCTGGCGAACTCAATGCGATCCACCTCCTCCACAGCGAACCGCTCGGACCTCCCGCGGTCCGTGCGGAATTCGATGCGCCCATCGCGCACCGACACGAGTTCGCCGTTGAACGACCGGCCGGTGCGGAGGACCAGGGTGTCCGCGGTGGCTGCGCCCGCGGCGAAAGCGGCGAGGAAAAGTGTGGCGGCGAGGCGGCTAGAGAGCTCCATCTTGAATCTCCTGATGAATGACGCAGGAGGACGTTAACCCGAACCTCAGGCGGTCGAAGGCTCCGGGCCGGGTCCCTCGTCTGGCGCGGGCATCGGACCCTGAGCGGG
>JAYUUU010000333.1:0-6691 GCA_043754395.1 Vicinamibacteria bacterium | reverse complement strand
GAAGCCGCCAACGCCTCGCTCGGTCAGCTCGCGATCACCGACGACCTCACCGGCATCGCGAATCACCGGCAGTTCCGGGAGTTCATCGAGAGGGAATGGCTGCGCTGCGCGCGTGCGCGTGAGCCCATCTCACTCCTGATGTGCGACATCGACGACTTCAAGGCCTACAACGACGCTCTCGGACACCAAAGAGGCGACGAGTGCCTGCGCCTCGTGGCCCAGACGCTCGTCGACACCGTGAAGCGCGCGCCCGATCTGGCTGCCCGCTACGGCGGCGAGGAGTTCGTGGTGGTCTTACCCGCGACGAGCGCTGAAGGTGCGGTCGCGGTGGCCGAGGCGATCCGTGAAGCCTTGCGCGAGCGCGCCATCCCTCACCCGCGTTCGCGGGTGAAGGCGGCGATCACGATGTCGATCGGTATGGCGACCGTAGTACCGGTCGGCGATGCATCGATCGAGGGCCTGATCGCGGCAGCGGACGGGGCCCTTTACGCCGCCAAGCACGCGGGCCGCGACCGCTGCGTCGCCGCCTGAGCGCCGCCCGGCCGCCTGGGCCTATTTGAGGGTGGCGACGAACGTGATCTCGGGAACCGAAGCGAGGGCTTTCGAAATCGGGCAGTTCTTCTTCGAGAAGTCGACTTTCTCGGCGAACAGCTCCTGGCTCACTCCGGGGACCACCGCAACCGTCTCGAGCTCGATCTTCGTGATGGCGGGACCAGCACCCAGATGAACAGTGGCTGAGGTCTCGACGCTGGAAGGAGGATGCCCCGCGGTGGTGAGCTGTGCTGCGAGGAACATCGAGAAACAACCCGCATGGGCTGCACCGATGAGTTCTTCAGGGTTTGTGCCGGTGGCCGCGCCCTCGAAACGGGAGACGAACGTGAACGGGGCGTCGAAATGGCCCGACGCGCCCTTCATGGAACCCGAGCCTTCCTTGAGCGTGCCCGTCCACTTTGCCTGAGCCTTCGAAACTGCCATGAGTGAGATCTCCTCTTGAGTTATGGGTTGAGAGATAACTGTACCCGGGCGGGAGTGTTCGAGCCACGCCGTTCCCGTCTCGATGCGTGCTAAAAACGCTCATGTTCATCGGACACTTCGCGCTGGGACTCGCCGCGAGCCGTGTCGAGAAGCGTCTGCCGCTTGGGACGGCGCTCATAGCGGCTCAGCTTCCCGATGCGCTCTGGCCACTCTTCCTTCTGGCCGGCGTCGAAACCGTGGCGATCGCTCCGGGGGACACCGCGATGACACCGCTGCGCTTCGAGTCGTACCCCTGGTCGCACAGTCTCTTGATGGTGGCAGTCTGGGGAGCGCTCTTCACCTTCGTTTACGCGGCTTCCGGACGCGCCCGCGCCGCAGCCGTGCTTCTGGCGCCACTCGCGGTCAGCCACTGGGTGCTCGACTTCATCACTCATCGGCCCGACCTGCCGCTCGTACCCTGGGGCGACTTGAAGTTCGGTCTCGAGATGTGGCACTCGGTGCACCTGACCGTGCTGGTCGAAGGAGCCATGTTTCTGGCCGCCGTCTTCATCTACACGAAGGGCCGCGCGATGAGGCGGAGCTTCTGGATCCTGATGGCAACCCTCGGCCTGGTCTACGTTGGAAACATCGTCGGCCCGCCCCCGCCCTCGACCACCGCGATCATCGCCTCGATGGTACTCATCGTGCCCCTGGTCTGGTGGTGGGGCAACCAGGCAGGCGTGAACGTTCCCGCCGAGGCCTGAAGGAACCTATTCGTCGAACGAACCGCGGCCCCGGTTCACCTTGCGCTTCGCGTCGAGTTTCTTGGTGTCGACCCGCCTCGCCTTCGCGGCGCGGCTGGGGCGCGTGGGCCTTCGATGCTTCGGAACGACCATGGCCTGAGCGACAAGGGCGCGGACTTTTTCCTTGGCGTCCTCGAGATTCCGCCCCTGATCGCGCGTGAGCTGTGAGGTGACGAGTAGCCGTCCATCGGCATCGAGGCGGGACGAAGCAAGCGAGAGAAGCCTCGCGCGCGCTCCTTCGTTCAGCCCCATGATCTCGGCGAGATCGACGCGGAGTTCCACCTTCGAAGCGACCTTGTTGACATTCTGGCCTCCGGGCCCGGACGCGCGCACGCCCTTCCACTCGATGGCAGCGTCTGGAATCACGAATCCTTTGGTGGCGGGAGATTGTGCGGGCACAGGGTAAACCTACCGCACGGCGACGGTTCGCTGCATCGCTTTCCACAACTCCTCGACGTGTTCGCGTTCCGTCAGTAACGCCCCGATGCTTACTCGGACCATCCACCGCCCCTCAAGCGTCGCGGGTGTGACGTACGCCTCGCCGGAGCGATTGAGGGCGTCGGCCCATGCCTGCGTGTGGCGGTCGAGCGCCTCGCCCACCAGACCGGGCGGTTCGTGGCGCATGCACACCGTCTGAAGGGGCACGGGAGCGAGGACGCGCCAATCCCGCGTCTTCTCCACCTCCTCCTTGAGCCACTGCGCGTTCGCGATGTCGCGACGCAGACGCGCCTGCAGGCCGGCCACCCCCTGCTCGCGGATGAGGAACCACAGCTTGAGGGCTCGGAACCTGCGGCCGAGCGGAATCCCCCAGTCGCGCAGATTCTTCACGCGCTCGTCGACGGCACTGCGGAGATAGCTCGGGTTGGTGCTCATCACGCGGACGAGATGCTCGGCGTCGCGCACGTAGTACACCGAGCAGTCAAACGCCACGCCCAGCCACTTGTGCGGATTCACGACGATCGAGTCCGCGCCCTCGATCCCGGCCCAGAGCGCGCGGCATTCCGGAAGAATCATCGCCGAGCCCGCCATGGCCGCATCCACATGCAGCCATAGGCCGTGAGCCCGCGCGACTTCGACGATCGCGCCGACCGGATCCACCGCCGTGGTCGTCGTCGTCCCCGTGGTCGCCACCACCGCGCACGGCTTGAGGCCCGCCTGGATGTCCTTCTGAATCGCCGCGTTCAGGGCATCGGGGCTCATCGCGAAGGCGCCGTCTGTGGGCACGAGCCGCACGTAATCCCGTCCGAACCCTGCGAGGAGGGCCGCCTTGTCCACCGAACTGTGCGCGTGCGCCGAGACATACACCACGAGCGGAGAGTCGACAGACTGAATGCCGCCCTTCACGAGCGAGTACGAGGACGCCCGCTCACGTGCGCAGATCAGCGCCACCAGCGTGCTCGTGGACGCCGTGTCCTGAATCACTCCGCTCCACCCTTCGGAGAGACCCACCATCTGACGCAGCCAGTCCGTCGTCACTTCCTCGACTTCGGTGAGCGCGGGGCTCGACTGCCAGGACAGTCCAAGGACGCCGAGGCCGGTACTCAGGTAGTCGCCGAGGACGGACGACAACTCGCCGTTTGAAGGGAAGTAGCCAAAGAACCGCGGGTGCTGCCAATGCGAGAGCCCGGGAACTACGATCCTCTCGACGTCTCGTAGAACAGCGTCCATGGTCTCGGGCGCCTCGGGGGGCGCCTTCGGTAACTGAGCTCGAATCGAGCCGGGTTCGATGGCGGACATCACCGGCCGCGACGATGTTCCCGCGCGGTAATCCGCGATCCAATCGATGAGCCGATGCCCGAAGGCCCGGAATTCCTCGGGATTCATGCGCGTGGTCAGTTCTCCCAGAAGAACTTGCCGCGTTTCGATGCTGTCGGCAGCACCTGGTCCATGGTCGCGGCGTCAAAGAGCCGGCCGTTGATCATGGTGTGGGTCACCTTCTCGGTGACTCGGATGTCGACAAGCGGATTGCCATCGATGACGATGACGTCCGCGAGCTTCCCGACCTCGAGCGAGCCGATGTCCTTGTCGAGGCCCAGATACCGGGCCCCACTGATGGTCGCCGCTTTCAAGACATTGTGGGGCGTCATGCCGCCCTGGGCCAGCATCCACATCTCCCAGTGCGCACCGAGACCTTCACGCTGCCCATGCGCCCCGAGATTCACCAACACGCCCCGTTTCGCAAGGTCGTTGGCACTTTTCGAGATGCTGACGTGATTGAAATCGTTGTCGCCCGCGGACATGAGGGGCCGCATCGCCCGCGAGTCCACGTTCTCCTGCGGCACGAAGGTCAGGAGACGCTTGTTCTGCCAGACCCGCGTTCGCTCGTACCAGTAGAACTCGCCGGAGAGTCCGCCGTAGCCCACTACGAGCGTTGGCGTGTAACCGCTCTTCGTCTGGCTCCAGAACTGGAGCGCGTCTTCGTAGAGCTTCGCCACCGGCACCGAGTGTTCGACACCGGTGTTGCCGTCGGCGACCATGGTCATGTTGTGCATGTACAGCGAGCCGCCTTCGGGCACCACCATCATTTGAAGCTCACGCGCGGCGGCCACGATCTGCTGCCGCTGTTCGCGGCGCGGCTGGTTGTAGCTCTTGACGCTGAAAGCCCCCACTGCCTTGAGCTTCTTGAGATGGAAGCGCGCATCGTCGAGAGAGTTGATCTCGGCTCGGAAATCGCCGGCCGCGCCGTACAGAATCGTGCCGGTCGAGTAGATCCGGGGCGCGGTGATGAGGCCCGCGCGCGCCATTTCGGCGGCCGCGAACACCGTCGAAGTGTCGTTCGAGGGGTCGTGCACGGTGGTGACGCCGAACCCGAGGCTCGCGTACATGACCCAGTTGCGCTGCGGAATGACCTCTTCGGTGCCGAAACCTCCGTGCCAGTGCACGTCCACGATCCCGGGCATCACTGTCTTGCCCGCCACGTTTAGAACCTTCGCGTCGGCCGGCACCGTGGTGGAGCCGCGGGGCCCGACCGCGATGATCCGGTTCCCTTCGACGACCACAACCCCGTCCGCGATCACCGTGTCGCCCTTCATGGTCACGACACGTCCGCCGACGAGAGCCATCTTGCCTTTCGGCATGTCGGGGAGCGCCTCGAAGCCGATATTGCGCCCGGTGGCCGGAAGGTCCGGCAGGGTCTCCGAGTCCGCGAGGAACTTGAAGCTGTCCTTCACCGATCGTTCAAACAGTTCCGGGCCGAGGGCCCAGTGAAGCTTGGAGGAGTCACCGGACCAGTGCAGATACTCGCCCGACTCCCTGCTCACCTGCGCCACCGGGAACGCCGATGTCTTCGGCCCGAGGTCGATCTTCTGACCGGACATGGCGAATGCGCTCACGAAGGCCTTGAAGCCCTCGCGGAACGCCACCCACTTCCCATCCGGCGACACTTTGAACTCCGTCGCATCCTTCGACGCGAAGTGAGCGCGTTCCTCGCGGCCATCGAGGCCCACGCTCGAGAGGCTCCGGGTATCGCCTTCGAACTTCTGGAAGAAAACGCGATCGTTGGAGGCGCCGAAATGGGGACGAACGCCCCTCTTGGCAATCAGAGTCGAAGGTCCGGCCGCTGCGGGCACCCGGTAAAGGCCGGTATTGGAGGAATAGAGGTCCGAGCGAATGAACCCACCGCTGCTCTTTCGATAGACGATCGTGGCGCCATCGGGGGAGAAGACAGGCTCGACGTAGTGGCCGGGGTCGCTCACCACGGCTCGGCCCTCGCCGCCGCCCACCGGGACAACCCGGATGGTCGAGAGCTTGTCGTCGTCCCAGGTGGTGTAGACGACGTTCTTTCCGTCGCGGGAAAACGACGGGTAAAGCTCCCAGTGATCGGTCTGGCTCGTGAGCCTTCGCGCCGAGCCCTGGGGCAGGTCGCGAATCCACAGCCTTCCAAGCGCCTGGAACAAGACCTTGTCCCCGGCAGGGGAGACCTCGACGAAACGAAGGTTCTTCACCGCGATCGAGGGCGGGGCCACTTCGATCGGGAAGCGCACGGCCTCGGTGATCGTGCGGGAATCCTTCACATGGAAGGGGATGTCGGTGACCGCCTTCGACTTCACGTCGACCTTTCGCAGCTTGCCTCCGGCCCAGATGACGATCGCGGAATCGTCCGGCAGAAAGGAGAACGTGGGATAGAGACCATGAATCGCCCAGGCTTCCTGCATGTCGCGCTCGAGACCATCGTGCAGCGGCCACTCGCGGCCGCTCGCGAGGTCGCGCAGCATGAGGACCTGTTTGTCACGAATCCGTTTTGAGAAAGCGAGTGTCTTGCCGTCACGCGAGATCACAGGACGCACCGCACCGCCCGGACCGCCGGTGATGCCTTCGGACTCGCCGGTTTCGATGTTCACCGCGCGGATCGCATAGACGCCCGCGTACACATCCTTGTTGTATTCGAAGACCGCGCCGGGGGTGGCGTCCATCGAGTAGTAGATGGTCTTGCCGTCCTTCGAGAAGACGGGCTCCCCCACGTCTTTCTGATCGTTCGCTTTCTTCGTGACCTGAAGGCCATCGCCTCCGGAGACGTGGTACAGCCAGATCTCTCCGGCACCAAGGGACCGGCCCGCGGTGAAGTGCTTGCGCGCTGCGATGTACTGTCCATCCGGCGACCAGGCCGGCGAGTTCAGCAGACGAAAGGTCTCCTTGGTGACCTGCTTCGGGTTCGAACCATCGCGGTTCATCACCCAGATGTTGTCGCCGCCGGCGCGATCGGAAGTGAAGGCGATCTTCCTTCCATCGGGCGAGAAACGCGGCTGCATGTCCCACATCGCTCCGCTGGTGAGGTTCTTCGCGTCCCCGCCGCCGATAGGGAGCGAATAGATATCGCCGAGCAGGTCGAACACGATGTCCTTCCCATCCGGGCTCACGTCCACGCTCATCCACGTGCCCTCGGTGACATCAAGGTTCGCGGTGCTCTTCGGCCCGGGAGCGTTGTTGACGTCCCA
>JAYUUU010000332.1:0-7874 GCA_043754395.1 Vicinamibacteria bacterium | reverse complement strand
CAACTTTCCGGGAAGCCCTATGCCGACGCCATGAGCGACCGCCTGTTCAGGCCCCTCGGTATGAGCCACACCATGTTCCGCCCTACGATGGCGATGACTCTGCCTCTGGCACAGGGTCATGATGCCACCGGCATGGACAAACCGACGGTGGTCAGGCCCGCAATGAACAACGTAGGAGATTGGCCCGCCGGCTTTGCCTTTACCAATGTCCATGACCTGGCCCGTTTCGCCATCGCTTTCATGAACGGCGGTCGCATAGATGGGAAGCAGGTGCTTTCGCCCTCGCTCATCCGCACACTTTCCAAACCCTACGTTGACGTGCCGCTCAGTTGGGACATTCCCGCAGGGTTCTTCGAGGGTGCCAAGTACGGACACGGCTTGTTCATTCAGGAACACCGCGGCGTTCACATCCTTCACCATGGCGGCACCATCGGTGGTTATGGCGCCTTTCTTGTGATGGCGCCCGAGCATCGGTTCGCCGTCGTCATGCTCGCGAACCGGACGGGTGCAATTCTGAGCCAATCCCTGGAAAAGGTCCTGGAGTTGTCGCTGCCGCTCAAGCCCCGACCGAAAGCACCCCGTATGCAGGCCGTGGCGATGTCGCCTTCAGAGATGGAAAGCTATACCGGCACTTACGTAAACGGCTCGCTCACAATAAGCCTGTTCGTGAAAGATGGGCGGCTGTTTCGTAAGGATTTCTATCCTCCCTCGGTTGAGGAGGGCCCGGGGCGTGAGTTTGAAGCCTCGGTGACAAAGGTGGGCGGTCATCGGTTCGCCTTTACGCCCCCGGGCGACCCCGCCCCGACGGAGTTCGTCCTCGTACCGGGCTTCGAGGGCAAAATCGAATATTTGCATAGTGCACTCGAGACTGCGGCCAAGACACGACTCAAGCGATGACTTCCACTCTGGAGATAGGTCGATCGTCGCTTCCTCTGAAGGAGAAGAGCACGTTGGAGGGATCGTTGCGCGGGTGAACGAGCCCGTCGTCAGCGTACCGATCAAGGTGTCCTTGCTAGCACAGCCGGGGTTCAAGACGAACCCTTATCCCTTCTATGCGCGCATGCGCGCGGAGAACCCTGTCTTCCAGGTCTCTGTCCCGTTTGTCGGGAGGAGTTTTGTTGTAACGCGCTACGACGACGTCGTCACGGTGGGCAAGGACGAAGCGCGGACTGGCCGAGCTACCCGTCCGTTTTTCTTAACTACGGAGGCACGAGGGGGGCGTTCACTCCTTCGGAGGAAAGTCGTATCGTTGCCCGCGTGAACGAGCCGGTCGTCCGCGTCACGGGTCTCACGCGCCGGTTCGGTGCGAAGGCGGCGCTCGACTCGGTCAGTCTCGAACTGAACCGCGGTGTTGTCTACGGTCTTGTGGGTGTCAACGGCGCGGGCAAGACGACGCTCATCCGGCACCTGCTGGGTCTGCTGAAGGCGGAGAGCGGGTCGGTCCGCGTCTTCGGCCTTGATCCCGTCGACGATCCCGTGGGCGTGCTCTCGCGCATCGGCTATCTCTCCGAAGAGAACGATCTGCCGGGATGGATGACCGTCTCCGAACTGATGCGTTACTCGCGCGCGTTCTATCCGAAGTGGGACGATGCGTACGCCGCGGAACTTCAGAAATCGTTCGCGCTCGACCCTGCGGCGAGGATCAAGACGCTCTCCAAGGGGCAGAAGGCGCGGGCTGGGCTTCTGATAGCACTCGCCTATCGGCCGGAGCTTCTCGTGCTCGATGAACCCTCGTCAGGGCTCGACCCCATAGTCCGCCGTGACATTCTCGGCGCGGTGATTCGGACGGTCGCGGACGAGGGCCGCACCGTTCTCTTCTCGTCGCACCTCCTCGACGAGGTCGAGCAGGTGGCCGATCACGTCACGATGATCAGCCATGGCCGCGTGGTGCTGAGCGCGCCCCTCAAGACCATCCGCGAATCGTACCAGGCAAATGGACGCACGCTCTCCCTCAACGAGATCTTCGTCGCCCGCGTCGGGGAAGACGCGAGTGCGGCGCCGGTCCCGGAGACTTAGTGCGCTCCCCCGCCGCAGCCCTTGCCTGGGAGTTTCATCAGCGGCATCGCCTTGGGCTGATCGCGCTGTTCGCCTACGCGGTCGCCCTCGTCCTGATCAAGCTCACGGTCCTCGAGCCGGGCGAGCCCTTGAACCTCGACGACTCTCATGCCCTGGCCGCGGTGGTGATGGTGCCGCTTTCGACGACGTTCATGTATTTCCTCGGCGTGTTCAGCTTCGGTTTTGATGGCGACCTCACTGCGCGCCAGTCGATGTATCCCTCGCGGCTGTTCACGCTGCCGATCACCACTCGCGCGCTCGCAGGCTGGCCGATGCTTTATGGCGTGCTCGCGGTAGCGGCCCTGCTGCTGGGCGCGGCTTCCTTCGTACGGTGGAAGACGGTAGGAGACCTCGTGCTCTTCGATGTACAGCCGTGGCTCGCAGTACCCTTGCTCTGGCCCGCGGCGCTTGGTGCTGTCTTCATGGCGTGGACCCAGGTTCTGACCTGGATGCCGTACGGTCTGCCCGGTCTGCGTGTGGTCGTCGCAGTTTTCTGGCTGATGACGCTGGACGCCGCTGTGATCGTGGCCCTCGAGTACAAGGTCCCCGACCCGGTGCTGGTGGCGCTTCTGCTGCCCCAGCTCCCTCTCGCCTATCTCGCCGCTTGCTTCGCGGTGGCGCGGGCTCGCCGAGGCGAGGCGCCCGATTGGCGTGGCGTGTTCACTGGTCTTGGGGGGATCGCCTCCAGCCTCATGAGTAAGAGAGGCCATTTCGCTTCTCCCGCCCAAGCGCACCTCTGGTTTGAATGGCGGCGGCACGGGTGGTCGTTGCCGGTATGGGTAGGCCTTCTCCTTCCCTTCGAACTCGGTCTTCTGTTCCTCGCGCGCGACGAACCCGAGGTGCTCGTTTTCTATACCCTGCTCGGAGTCTTGCTCACGCCGCCCGTCATGGCCAGTTTCGTCGCTACCACCCTCAGCCGGCCCGGCACCGGCGCACGCGATGATTTCGGCCTGAGCCCGTTTCTCGCCACACGGCCGATGACAAGCGTAGCCCTCATCGTCCCCACTTTGAAGGCGGCGATGTGGAGCACGCTCGCCGCGTGGGGGCTTGTCCTGCTCGCGATTCCGCTGGGGCTTACGTGGACGGGAACTCTCCCGGTGGTGATCGACTGGGGAAGCGGGATGGCCGAGTTTTTCGGGCCGACGCGAGCGGTCGTGGTGTCGGGTCTGATCCTCGCGGGCCTGATGGGCTGGACCTGGAGACGGCTGGTGCAGAGGCTCTGCATCGGCCTCACCGGTCGCGAGCGCCTGATCAAAGGGACTTCGTTTCTGTCTCTGTCGTTTCTCGTCGTCGTGGCGCCCTTCCTTCAATGGTTGAACGACGACAGCGCGGCGCGAACCGCGTTCCTGAACGGGATTCCGTTGATCCTCGCGGTTCTCGTGTGCGTCAAGGTATCCGCCGCGGCATGGATCGCCATGCGCCTTCATGACGGGCGGCTGATCGGCCAGCGTGCGCTCGTAGGCGGCGCGGCGGCCTGGCTTGCCTCGGTGCTCATCCTCTACGCCCTGCTTGTGTGGTTCGTTCAAACGCCGCACATCGCGCGCTACTTCCTTTTGCTCATCGCGATACTGCAGATTCCACTGGCGCGCCTCTCGGCCGCACCTCTGGCCCTCGCATGGAATCGGCATCGATGACGACGAAGCCCCCAGTCCGGCGGAGGATCGTCCTCAGCGTCGTGTTCGCTCTCCTCGGAGCGCCGGTGTTACTCGCACTCGTGGAGGCGGTGTCCTTCAACGTCGCGAACCGGAATAACGGCGCAATCATCTCTTCCGGTCGGGAACGCGAATATCTGATCCACGTCCCCAAAAGTTACGACCGCTCCAAGGCAACGCCGCTTGTTATCAGCATGCACGGCGGCGCTATGTGGCCGGCCTCCCAGAGGGATGCAAGCCAGTGGAACAGGGTCGCGGATCGCCATGGCTTCCTTGTGGTCTATCCGTCGGGAATGGGACTCTCGAGGCACAAGGTCTGGAGCGCGGGCCAGGAAGGCACGAGTCTGCGGGACGTCCAATTCATCTCCGACCTCATCGACGCACTCAAGGCGGAGTACAACATCGACTCAACGAGGATCTACGCAGACGGACTTTCCAACGGAGCGGGCATGGCTTTCCGACTCTCCTGCGAGCTGCCCGATCGGATCGCGGCGATAGGGATGGTGGCGTCGGCGGTGTTTCTGTCGTGGGAGCATTGCCCAGCCCATCGACAGGCGCCGACGATTGTTGTTCACGGTACCGCTGACGGTTTTGCCCATTACCACGGCGGGAAAAGCTGGGTGGCGCGCAACCAGACGTTTCCCGACATCCCGTTATGGACGGCCACCAAGGCTGAACGCAGTGGCTGTGGGCCAAAACCCGTCGTGTCCCAAGTCGCCGCTGACGTCGCGCGGACGGCGTACACGGGTTGCGCCGACGGTGCGGCGGTGGAGCTTTACACCATCCACGGAGGCGGCCACACCTGGCCGGGCGGCGAGGCCATGGCCGAGTGGTTTGTCGGAACGACGAGCCAAAGCATCGACGCCTCGAGTGTGATGTGGGAGTTCTTCAACGCACACCCACTCCGTCCGCAGGGCGAAGTGAACGAAAAACCCGGCAAAGTGTAGAAATAGTCGTTACGGGCAGACGTTGGCCACCATTTTCACGCTGTCGACCTTGATCCGACGAACCGGCAGCGAACGGGTCGCCTCGGTCTTCACGGCCGCGGGCGGTCCAGTAACCACGGGTTGGTCTGTATGGGCCGTGGCGTCCTTCTCGCGCGCCTCGATCTTCACTGTGTTGTCGGGGCCGGTCTTGCCCGGCTCCTGCTTCACCTTTATGGTGCCGTCGACCACGTCGGTGATCTTGCCCGTCGCCTCAACCTTGTGGCCAAGATGCCCGCGCATCATCTTGACGGACTCGGAACTGAGCCAGTAGATGACGCCGGGAACGCCGGCCTTCACTCCGGTCATGCCTTCGATCGTGGGGTTGGCGGAGGTGGAGCGGGGCCCCGAAATCTCCTCCACGTGAGTGAGGACAAAGGAGTTTTCCTTGTCGGTGACAACGCATCCCGTGATGGTCATCATCGATCCAACGACCGAGTTCGAGGCTTCCTGGGCCGAGGCGACGCCGGTCAGGCCGAGGCTCAAGGCCACGCCGCTCAATAGAATGTTCTTCATGGTTTTCTCCCTCTTTGGATCGCGTCGGAATGACGCGGTCAGGGGGCCGGACGGAACCGCACCCGAGGAGTGACTAAGCAAGTGCCGGGCCAAGGTGGCCGTGGCTCAGTCGTCGAGGAGGGCCTTGCCGAAGATCGGCTTGCCGCCGAGGGAGAAATAGGCGGAGGCGCCGAGGAGAAAGACGAAGATCGAGGCGACGAAAAGGGATCGCCCCGCGTACCAGGCCGTGAAATCGAGAGTGAAGGGGGCGCGCTGCGAGAGCATGAACGTGGCGAGCAGAACGGCCGCGGCCAGCAGCCCAAAGCGGGACAGGATAAAGAGGATGAGTCCCGAAAAGAAGGCCGCAACCAGAGCGTCGAAGACCGGATCCTCCGCTCCCGCGAAGGCCGGCAACGCCCCGAAAAGGAAGGCGCCCCAGTACGCCAGGTGCTTCCGGCCGGTGACCGCGTGGAGCATGTAGACGATCAGGAGCATGGACAGCGCGTACAACACGCCCAGGAGTGGGGCCAAAAGCGCGTAGTGCAACACGAAACGCGGTGAGTTCAGTGCGGCCAGCACCGGGTTCGAGATGGAAGGAGCGCGGCCGAACCAGCTCGGGGCCTCGTTGCCCAAAAGGAACACCACGGTGACGGACAGTCCGGCCACGATTCCGACAAGCGTGTCTCGACACACCAGGGGGTCGGTGAATCGGCCCGAAAGCAGCCGCGCCCATGAGATCAGACACTGCGGCCATCGGCGCCTCATCGGCGGCTCCACGGCCAGATAGAAGGCCCAAAGGACGATGGCCGCGTAGCAACCCTGACTCACAATATGAGTAATGAGGGCGTGCTCGTCGAGGGGAAGGCTTGTGTGATCAGCGCGCAAGGCCTGGGCGCTCACGATCAGGAAGAACGAAGCGACGGCGAGCCGCACGGCGCCCCGACGGTCTCCCCGACCCAGTCTGAGGTTCCGGCGGACCAGTATGAGCATCGTGACGATCACGGGAATGGTGACCACGAAGACGACCGTGATGGCGGTGCTCAGCAACCTGGACTCGCGGTTCGCCGCGGAGGGTGGGGTGACCCACGGTCCCTGCACTTCGAAGGACACGATGCGACCGCGATGGGAGGCAGCTTCGACGTGCACGCGGGCTGAAGGCAGGTCGTTGTAGGCGCCGTCCCAGGCCGCCTTCATGTCCGACTCAACGGGCGCAGACCAGCGCGAGGGCACAGAGGTCAGCGTCTTCACATCGAGCCCCGCGTCGCTGAGAAGGCCGGCCCAGTCGGGCGCGGACACGGTCGCGGACGTTTCGACGTACCGGGGAGGCACGGTGGTGAGCGTGACCAGTCGGCCTTCGGTGTCGATCACCACATCGGACATCCCCGGCACAGTGAGAGGCGGTGTGCCAAGGATGACGCGGCCCAGTTCTGGCGGGCCCGCCCAGGGAAGGACGGGAACCCAACCCCGCGTCGACATCGGACGCGGGCTCTGGCGGTAATAAAAGCGAAGGGCGCCCGGCCGGGCTTTGATGAAGTTCGCTCGGCGATCGGGAGAACGGTCGTGCTCTGTTATGTACTCTTCCTGTGCGAGATCGAACGAGAACCCGTACGCCCAGTCCCGTGGTGCGGGGTCGCCCCCTGTGCGCGCGAGTATGGCGCGGGCGCGTTCGCGAAGGATCTCCGGAGACTGGGCGAGGGGAATGTTTCGGAAGAGAATGAAACGCCGGTCGAGCTCGATGATGGCAAAGAGTCCAAGGAGGCCGAGAACCAGCCCGAGCCACGCTAATGCGGGTTGCAGGTCCCCGACCTGCCCTGCGGCCGCCACCATCTCCGGCGAAGGTGTTTCGCCCGCGAGCAGTGCGGCCTCCAGGGGATCGCCTCCAGGCAGCGAGGCGAGAACCGCTCGCGCCGAAGGGGGCCGGTCTTTGGGATCGCGAGCGAGACATTTCAACACAACGCGCTCGAGGCCGGGATCCACATCCGTGCCGCTTCCTGAAAGGCTCAATGGCTTTTCCGCGGCGTGCATCGCGCGCAGATCGCTGAGCGTCTTCGCATCGAACACGCGTTTGCCGGTCAACGTCTCGTGCAGCACGAGGCCGAGCGCGTACACATCGCTGCGCAGGGAGGCGCCCTGACCGGTGAGCTGTTCCGGGGCCATGTACTGAGGCGTGCCTGACATGTCGGCGGCAGATCCGCCGTCAGCAAGGGCCGCGAGACCGAAGTCCGCGATCCGCGCATGGCCGCGGCCATCGACCATCACATTCGCGGGCTTGAGGTCGCGGTGGATGATGCCCTTGTCATGAGCAGCCGCGAGGCCCGCGCACAGACCGCGCGCGATCTCGGTCGCCTTATCGCCGGGCAGCCGGCCGATCCTGCGAAGCAGGGATGCGAGATCTTCCCCGTCCACGTACTCCATGACGAGGAAGTGGTGGCCGTCGGTTTCGCCGATGTCGTACAACCGGCACACGTTCGGATGAGAGATCTGCCGACCGATGCGAACTTCATCGACCAAACGCTCGAGCCGGGCGGGATCGTTCGCGAGAGCCGCGGGCAGGAACTTCAAAGCGACCCTCTGTCCCAGGCGAGTGTCATCGGCGCGATAGACCTCGCCCATTCCTCCTTTGCCCAGGGGAGACACGATGCGATAGCGACCGGCGAGCAGCGTGCCCGGCGTGAAACGCACGGTCGCA
>JAYUUU010000331.1:0-3780 GCA_043754395.1 Vicinamibacteria bacterium | reverse complement strand
CTCGAGATGTACCGGGAAGTGGCCGAGGATGTTCTCGCCATGCCCGTGCATTTCGGGCCGAAGAGCGACTCCGAGAAGTTCGCGGGCGCTTCCATGACTTACGCGATCGAAGCTCTCATGGGCGACGGCAAGGCCCTGCAGGCCGGCACCTCGCACAACCTCGGCCAGCACTTCTCGAAAGCGTACGGGATCGAGTTCGTGGATCAGAACCAGCAGCTGGTGATGCCGTGGTCGCCCTCGTGGGGCGTCTCGACGCGTCTCATCGGCGGGATGATCATGACCCACGGTGACGACCGCGGTCTGATCGTGCCGCCGAAAGTGGCGCCTTATCAGGTGGTCATCGTTCCGATTCCGCCGCGCAAGGGCGACTGGAACGAAGCGGTCCTGCCGAAGGCGAGGGCCCTCGCCGCGGAACTCACGGCCGCGGGGATCCGCGTTCACCTCGACGATCGCGACAATCACCAGATGGGCTTCAAGTACGCCGATTGGGAGATGCGGGGCGTTCCGATCCGTATGGAACTCGGGCCGAAAGATATCGAGAAGGACTCGTGCGTCCTGGTGCGCCGCGACACGCGCGAGAAGGAATTCGTCGCTCTCGCCGGGCTCGCCGACAGCGTGAAGTCACGCCTTGACCTCATCCAGAAGAATCTGTTCGAGAAGGCGAAGAAATTCCGCGCCGACAGCACCTCGGAGCCCGCGACCTACGACGCGTTCAAAGAAGTCATGGCGAACAAGCGCGGCTTCCTTTTGGCCGGCATGTGTTCGAGTGCTGAATGCGAAGCCAGGATCAAGGAAGAGACAAAGGCCACGGTTCGTTGTTTCCCGCTACAACGCGACGAAGCCCGGGCCTGCATTCGCTGCGGAACCGCGGGCAAGCTCGCGTACTTCGCTCAGGCCTACTAGTGTCCTGCCTCACAAATGCGCGTCACATGTGAACGCCGATGCATCCCAGATCGCCGTGTTGCTCGTCGCCCGAATATTCCCGATATTCGCGGCTCCTCGGCGCCTTGCGCTCCGGGCGCCTCGACGCTCGCATGTAACGCGGATTTGTGAGGCAGGACACTAGCCCGAAAGGCGTCAGCCGCCGACGAGTGCCTTGGCCACGGTGACCCGAATGGCTTCGGGCAGGTCCTTCAATGCCTTCGATCGCGCGGTGATCTTTTCTCTCACCGCGATGTCGAAGATCGCCCGCGCCGCTTCCTTTCGCGTCTCCGCGTGGTGGGCGAGAGGGGTGAGGAACTCCGCGTCTCCGATCAGGCCCGCGGCTTCGCAATAGAGGCGTGCCCGCCCGCTCTCGAGTGTCGTGAGGCTCAGCAGAAGGTCCTTTCGAGCCAGGCGCGATCCCGTCCGCGCCAGGACGAGATGAGCCTCGCCACGCTCGCGCGAGATCGAGGCGCGTTCGTTGGGCCGCGGTGGAGGGAGGGCGCGGAGGATGTCGAGAGCCTTCGAATCCTCTCCCGCGTCATTGCTTTTCGGAGCCTTGATTGCTCCAGGCGGTCCTTCAGACGCTGAGCGCGCGAGACGTTTCTTGAGGGACGTCGCGTCCGCCGTATTCACCTCCGCGAGCGCTTCGAGCAACGCCAGCCGGGCCAAAGGGTGCAGCTGGGCCAGATCATCGAGGACGTGGGGGACAACCCGCGCGCCGAGCGATTTGAGTCTCAGTGCGGCTCCGGCTCGTCGCTTCGGGTCGTTCAGCTCGTCCAGGAGCCGCCTGATCTCACTTCCCTTGGAGGCGACGATGGGCATGATCGTTCGCGCTCAGCTTGCCGAGGGTTGGGTCTTGGGGCCGCTGCGCTTCTTACCGAAGAGAGCGGCTACCACCACACCGAGGAGATACAGGCCGATCATGGGCAGGGCCAGGAGCGTCTGGGTCACCATGTCGGGCGTCGGCGTCACGACCGCGGCCACGATGAACGACAAAAGAACCGCCCACTTGAAGTGGCGCAGGAGGAACCCCGCGGTGACGAGGCCGATCCGGGCCAGAACGAAGATGACCACGGGTACCTGGAAGACGATGCCGAGGGAAAGCAGGAACCACGAGTAGAAACTGTAGTACTCGCTGACCCGCGGCATGAACTTGATGTCGGCGCCGCCGAACGATCCGAGGAAGCTGAAGGTAAGCGGAAAGAGGAAATAGTGGCCAAAGGCCGCCCCGGCCGCGAAGAAGGCGCTTCCGAAGAAGATGAACGGTATCGCGTAGGACTTCTCGTTCGAATAGAGGCCGGGCGAGATGAAGGCCCAGATCTGGTAGAGCAGGAAAGGCGCCGCGATGAAGATGCCGGCGAAGAAGGACATCTTCATGTAGAGCATCAATGCTTCCGTCGGAGAGGTGGCGATGATTTCCAGGTTTGGGTAGGCCGCCCGCAGGGGAGCCACCATGAAGTGGAAGATCTGCTCCCGGTAGTTCCAACCGACCCCGAAACCAATGGCGAGGGCGACCACCGACTTCAAGAGCCGCGAGCGCAGCTCCTCGAGGTGGTCGAGGAACGACATGCGGGCTTCGGGATCTTCTGCGGCCAAGGCGCTTTCGGGCTTGCGAAAGGACGTTATGACGGATTGCTCTTTCCGTCAGTCCCGGAGAACGTGTCCCCCGAAAGGTCGGCGGGGCTCGTGATCAGTTTGGAGACGGGAACCGACCCTTCGGCCTCCCGGATCATTGGGGCGGCGGCGCTTGGGGCGGCCTCAGAGGGGGCGGCAGGGTATTCCGCCGATGAAATCTCCTTCCGGAGTTTCTCGGTTTCGACCTCGTCCTCCACGGTGCGCTGGAAGTCCTGGGAGGCCCGTTTGAACTCTCCGATCATCTTGCCGAGGCTCTTGCCGATCTCCGGCAGCTTCCTCGGGCCAAAGACCACGAGCCCCACGATGAAGATGAGGATCAACTCCGGGCCGCCGAGGGTGCCAAACATGACTCGTTGCGATGTTAGCAAAGAGGTCTTGGGCGACCCCCGCGACGAGCGTCCCGCCCTTGGGCGCGTTGACAAGAGCGCTCCCGGTGCTTCAGCATTGCCCTTGAATGCAGGATCCCTCCTCCGAACAGTCCACCGAGATACTGCTCTCGGAAGGGGATTCTGATCTCACGTTCCGAGGCGACATCCGCGGCAGCGGAACGCCGAAGATCCTTCGCACTATTCTGCAAAGCGGCGAGAGCGGGGTTTTGTCGTTCTGGAACGGCGTTTTCACCAAACGCGTGTTCGTCTCCCGCGGCCGGATCGTCCAGATCACGAGCAACGACCCCGACGAGAGGCTCGGGGAGATTCTGCTCGTCGAGGGACGCATCACCGCGCGTCAGTTTGTGGAGGCCTCGAAGCTCATCCGGCCGGGCAAGAGACTTGGAACCATCCTCGTCGAGATTTCAGCGCTCGCGGCGGAGGATCTGATTCCCGCGATCACGAATCAGGCTCACCTCATGCTCTTCGACCTCTTCAACTGGACGACGGGCACGTACGAAATGTCGCTCGGCGACGTCGACGAGTCCGAGTTCGTTCCCCTCAATCTTTCCTCCGACGAAGTGATCGCCCAGGGCATGAGGACGCTCAAGTGTTGGAGCCGGGTTTTCGCGGGGATCGGGAGTCTCGAGGCGGTTTTCGTTCGCGTGAGCGAGGTCGAAACGTGGCATCTCAAGGTCGAGTTAAAAGACGATGAGCAGACCGTGCTCTCGCGCGTCAACTCTCGGCTCACCGTGGAGCAGATCGCCGACCTGTCGTTTGGGACCAGTTTCGAAACCTGTCGCACCCTGTGGATGCTCTCGGTGCTCGGCCTGATCCAACGCGCCGAGACCGG
>JAYUUU010000330.1:0-2383 GCA_043754395.1 Vicinamibacteria bacterium | reverse complement strand
CTTCGACCGTGTCCACATTCACGCGCTGCGGAACGGTTACATCACGGCGGCCTCCACTCCCGAAGGAACGCCGCACGGTTTCGTATTCCGCGACGCGCGAATCACCGGGGAGAGCGGTGTGAAGACCTACCTCGGCCGACCCTGGCGCATTTACGCGAAGACCGTCTTCCTCCGCACGGAAATGTCGTCGGTGGTTCGCCCCGAGGGATGGCACAACTGGAACAAGCCCGAAGCGGAAAAGACCACCTTTTACGCCGAGTACGGAAGCACGGGCGAAGGTGCTGGCGCGAAAACGCGGGTGCCCTGGGCGAAGTCGCTCAGCCACGAACAGGCGGCGGCTCTAACACCTCAGGCAGTCCTCGGGGGAATCGACGGGTGGAATCCGCTCGCCCCGAAGGTGAACGCGGTCAGCGTTCGCTGAGCGGCTGGTTCTTAAATGCCTGCCGCCACCGCGGATACTCGCGGGCCAAAAGACTTTCCGCCCAGACGCCATAGTAGGCATAGCCGTTGCGGCGCTCGTGTTCGATCTCGCTCAGCGCATAGTGCACGACCGAATCGCGTCCCAGGAAGATGGGACGATTGGTCTCGAGTTCGTAGAAGCGGGCCCAGAGCCTGGGAGCATTCGGATCGGCGATCAGCCTGAGGTCCTTCTTCCCATCGGCGCTCACAAATCCCTCCAGCCTTGAGCCCGTGACCGCCACCGCCTGAAGCCAGGTCACCGCAGCGTCGACGGCGGCCACGATGGATGGCGACGGGTCTTCGACTCCCATGAGGAACCGAACGATGCCCGCACTTTCGTTCCCGGACAGCGATGGCGGCTCGTAGGCTCGCGCCCAGGCGGGCATCAGTGTTTTCTCGTCGTGTTGAGCGCACCAGGCTGTGAGTTTCCCGCCCTGCTTCAACTGGCTGCGGAGGATGATCTCGATGCCCCGGGCCACCGTATCCCGCGCCCGATCGCGGCGGAGCGCGTCGACGAAGACAAAAGGCGAGCGGCCTGAAGCCACCTCTCGCAACAGGCTCAGCACATTCACCATCGCGTTGTCGTTGAACGTGATCCGCGAGTAGTAACCCGGTCTCAAAGGGAAGAACTGCGGCCATCCTCCTTCGGGGTACTGTGCTTCGAAGAGATAGTCGAGGCCACGAATGAACGATTGGCGGTACCGCGGGTCGTCCCTCGCCTGCACCACACGGGCGAGGAATCGCATGGGGAGTGTGGTCGCGTTGTTGTCAATGGTGTTCGCGCGGCCCTCGCCCACAGGGTTTTCCGGGCGAGGAAGAATCGACAGATCCGTGTCTTTGGGCCAGCCTCCCTCTTTGGACTGGTATGCGATCACAGTGTCGGCGAGGCTGCGAGCCTCGTCTGACCCATACCAGTCGGAGCTAAGGCCGAGCACCCCGGTTCCCCACCGGACCTGTGACGAGGACCGGGAAGGCGAAGGAACCTGGGCGGTGACCACGGTGGCCGCCAGCGAGAGAACAACGGCGACGAGAGCCAGCTCACGGCAGGGCCGGACACATGCGCGCCTCAGGGTGATCATTCCTGGTGTGTCTATCACATCGTCATCCCACGCTGGAACAGATATCGTGACGCCGACCCGCGGCCATGACCTGCCCCCGCTGCTCCGCAGAAGCCGTTTCTGACGCGACGGACTGTCCGTCGTGCGGAGTCGTCTTCGCCAAGTGGCGGCCTCCCCGAGTATCCCGCACCGCGGAGCCACCTGTAAGGCCGACAGGCGCCGCCGAAGGACTCGCCGGGCCTTGGGTGATCCTCAAGGATCCCCCCGCCCCACCGCCGCCCGAAACGCTCGGCATCACTCATGCGGGCTGGAAAGCGGTAGCTCTGGGTCTCGTGATGGCGGGAGTGCTCACCTTCTTCCCGTTCCTGAAGTTCATCCTTCACCCGCTCTCGACTCTGGTCCACGAGATCGGCCACACCGTCGTGTTCTGGGCTTTCGGTTACAGCGCGGTGCCCGCGTTCGACTTCGGCGAAGGCGGAGGCATGACGATGACCGACTACGACCGCTCGGCCCTGATCGTGTGGGCGTGGGTGGTGGGCCTTGCCGCCCTTGCCTGGTGGCAAAGGGAGAGAAAGGCCGTGCTTGTGGCCCTCGCCGCGGTCGCGATCATCTATTTCCTGATGTACAACACGCGCGGAGAGCGGCTCGCCATCTCGCTTGGCGGCCATGGCGCGGAGATCGTGTTCGGCGCCTTGTTCCTCTACCGCGCCCTCACCGGATGGGGCTGCAAGCTCGAAGCGGAACGCCCGCTCTATGCCTTCCTCGCTTTCATGCTTCTCTTCGCGAGCCTGGGTCTTGGTTTCATGCTGCTCGGCAACAGCATCGACAAGGCGTGGTACCTGCAGGGCAAGCGCGGGATCGACAAT
>JAYUUU010000329.1:0-3623 GCA_043754395.1 Vicinamibacteria bacterium | reverse complement strand
CGTGGCGCTGCAGGGACTGGACGCGATAGCTTTCACTGGTGGCATGGGTGAACATTCAGCTTCCATGCGCCGCCGCATCTGTCGAAGACTGGGGTTCCTTGGCCTGCGTCTGGACGCCCGACGTAATCGGGCCGCGAGCGGGGGCGCAGCGAGGCAGATCAGCGTAGAGGGCAGCGTGCCGCAAGTCTGGGTGATTCCGACCGATGAAGAAGGCGAGATCGCACACGCGACCCTTGAGCGATTACGCAAGCTCTAAGAGCAGTCTTAATCCCTAATGCGGCCTTAGGAAAGTCTCGGTCCCTGTCGGTTCTTTCCTTGGGGCCTGATTCAAGTCGTGGCGCACCCTGCTGATTTGTTCATAAACCGTCCGGCGCACGCGATTAACTCCGCCCAGGGGCCGGTGCTCGGGCAGGGAATGCCAGGGGGTGAAGGAGAGGTTCTCGCAGAAGGCCATCTGCTCCGGCGAATCGAATGTCTGAGCGGGAATCGTGATCGTCGCCACCTTGATAAAGGGTGCTTCGGATTCTTTCCACTCTGTCTTCGAGTCTTCCACTTTCATCGAGGCGGAGAGACGAGGCTGTACCATGAAATCGAAGCAGGCGTCGCCCGCAGCCAGGGTGTTGGCCATGGCCTTTCGCAGGTAGTCCGCATCGGGGTTTTCGGGAATGCGGTCGTTCGGATGGGCGATGCAGGGCTTCGCCGAGAATTTGATTGCTTGTTTGTGCGCGTCGTCGCCGAGGCGATAGGGAACCATCGACCAGAAGCGGGTGAAGAGCGGGTTCTCGATCTTCTTCTGAGAAATGGCGCGGGCGATCAGCGCCCCTTTCACGCCAAGGGCGAGAGGAGCGGTCGCTTTCACCAGGGGATTCGAGCTCTCACCGCGCCTGATCAGCTTCAGGTAGTCCTGCGGGTCATCGATGAAGAACACCGGATGATTGATCAGGATGAAGTCCTGGGTTTCGGCCGCGCTTTCTTCGGGCAGCAGCTTCACGCCGGGCACTCCCATCAACTTGATGGCCATACCGCGGGCATCGCCCTTGATGTCGGCGCGGGCAGGATCCGAGTTGCCGTTCGAAAAGCGAATCCATGCGTCGTAGGTTTTGCCCGGAACGAAAGCGCCTTGAGCGAGGTTCTCAGGCAGATGGGCGTCTACCGCGAATCGGGCGCGCACACAACCATGCGCCTTCGGGTGCGCGTCCCGCCGCGCCGGTCGTTCTCCGGGCGAATACTTCTTTTCAACCGCCCTGCTGATCAACTCCGCAATGGACTGGGTCGCTGCGGCTTCGCCTGGCCACACAGATTCGCCGAGGTCAGAGTCGATTTCGGGGCTGTTGGTCGCCACTGGTACTCCTGTGCAGTTGAGGCCCGAGAACCCAATCGAGGCGGACACGACAAACAACGCCAGGCTCTTACTCATTCCGGCCCTTCTTGCTCTTTTCATGTCGGGTCCCGTTTGGCGTCGCGAGGCTCAGACGGGTATGCGGCCGCGTACCGCCCGAACAACGGTAACGGGGGAGGAGTCTTTCCTCGGTGCGGTGTCGAACACATCTAAAGCCACCAGGAGGAACGAGGTCGCGAGGCCCCCGACCAGGCGCGCGACTCGGCACGTCGGTCAACTTGCCCGCCGCAGCCAGATCGCGGGCGATGCTCGCGGGATTCTTCACCACGGCGAGCAGCCTCATCCGCCCCTGGCAACTGGGCAGACGAGAACGTCCACCGGCAAGATGGTCGAAAAGCGGCACCCAAGAGAACGACCGGGGGCGGCCCAGGCGGCCCGCTTGACCGGCGTACAATCCTCTTCGTGGAAACCACGGGAACTTCGATCGCCGTTGTCTACGAAGAGGGTGTCTTCAAGCCGCAAGAGCCGGTGCCTGCGAGCGTGAAGCCGCATCAGATTCTTCGTCTTCCCGTGCCTGATGAGGCTACGTTGGAAGCCGAAGCCCGTGAGATCGAAGAAGGCTGGAAGGCCCTCGAAGAAGTCATCGGCATCATTGACGACAAAGACGGCGCGACTGACGTAGCTCGTAACCACGACCGCTATCTCTACGGCGATCTCCGACCGCGGTGATCTTTCTCGACACGGGCTTTCTCTACGCGCTCGTGAATAAACGGGACGAGAACCACGCCCGAGTGCTCGCGGTGATGCGCGAATACCGAGACCGTGATTTGAGGAAGGTCGGACTCACGACGAATCACGTGGTCGAGGAGACCATCACCCTGATCAAGGCAAGCGGCCACCACGATCCGGGCTTTGCCCACGATGCCGCTGTAATCGTGGGGCGCAAGCTCTACGCTGGATTCTTCGGACGAATCCACCAAGTGACGCCGAGCGAAGAGCGCGCCGCTTTCGAATATCTTGCGCGTCATCGAGACAAGAAATACAGCCTGACCGACTGCATCAGCTTCGTGGTCATGGACGCCCATGGGATCACGGAAGCCCTCACCGTGGACGGCGACTTCTCTCACCGCTTCTCGGTCAAGCCCGGGCCGCTCCAGCGATGATGAAGCTCCAGGTCGGGCTCACGCTCGCCTTAGCCGGACTCGTCGGCATCCTGGGCGCTTCATCCGCGAACGCCGCGATCTCGCGCGACTCATCGAGTCGACCGCTTCTGGGCACTGTCGTTTCCGCGGATCCGTTCGCCGTACTGCCCACCCAGCCGCACTCGCCAGTCCTCGATCAACTGAGGGGCATCGACGAGCGAGCGAGCAAGGCGGCTGAGTGCGTGGCTTTGTGCGAGCTCGCGGCCGGAATCGAGGCTCATCCGTTTGGTGTTGCGTCGGCCGAACTCCCAAACCGCTCCGAAGACGCCTGGGGCAACTACCGCTTCACGAGCGAACTGACGACGAGCCACAACCGCTTCGGTTTCACCGGTCATTACTGGGATAACGAGGCCTCGCTGTACTACGCCAAGGCTCGTTTCTATGACCCTTTCACAGCCAGATTCACGCAGGCCGACTCCTTGACTGGACTACGCTTTTTCGTCGAAGAGAGCGTAAGCGAAACAAAGCGGTTTGCCAGTCAATTCCCACGACCACGTGGGGTGGTGAGCGCTCCGGGGGGCACTTCGGCCGCCCGAAGACGCGCCCCGGGGTTGCCTCCGAGGGGCCTCCGAAGTGCCAAACCTTCGGGGCTGGGAGGCTTCGCCCTCGTGGGGTGCAACCCGCGTTTTCGCTTCCGCCTCTTACGCTGCTTCGTCGCCCTTGCTTGCGTGGTCTCCCCCGTCGCTGTCGTCACCCAGCATCTTAAGGCGGAGCACGCGGCTCTTCCAGTAGGGCGGGCCGCGACCAGGCGCGCGACTCAGCACGTCGGTCAACTCGCCCGCCGCAGCCAGATAGCGGGCGATGCTCGCGGGATTCTTCACCACGGCGAGCAGCCTCATCCGCCCCTGGCAACGGGGGCAGACGAGAACGTCCACCGCGAATGTACGTTCCAGAAGTTCAGCCCAGGGGCGATATCCGCTCTTGCGCACCCTCTTCTCGGGCTCTAAATTCTCCGCGGCCGGGGGCAAAGGTGGCGTGACGCGCGAGCGCCATGGACTCGCCGCGGCGAGGACCCCCGCATAGTGGATCGTATGGAAGCGTGGCGGGGGCACGCTGGTGGCCAGCCGGCACAGGAGCGAGAG
>JAYUUU010000328.1:0-6504 GCA_043754395.1 Vicinamibacteria bacterium | reverse complement strand
GCCCTTCGCGGAGAAAAGCGGGACAAGAGACCGTCCGTCGATGTTCGCCAGAGGTGCCGCCGCGGCCAGGTCGAGAATGGTTGGTGCGAGGTCGATGGTGAGGGCCTGGGCCACCGGTCGTGACCCCGCGCGCACCGTCTTCGGGTAGCGCACAAGTAGAGGCAGCCGAATCGACTCTTCGTAAGCGAGGCGCCGCTCTTCGCTCAGACCGTGCTCACCATAAAAGTAGCCGTTGTCACCGACCAGCATGAGGACGGTCTTGTCCAGGACTCCCTGTTTCTCGAGGGCAGTCATCATCCGGCCAAGACCCTCGTCAACGGCGGCCAGCATGCGGAGGCGGTCGCGGATGGTTTCGTCGGCGGTGACCGTCGACTTGCCAAGGGGAGCGAGGCCTTCGATCCGCCGCTCGAGCGCCGGTTTGCCGTGTGGGGGTACTGCGTAGTTCGCGCGTCTCGGCGGCGTCTTGTCCGCGTAGAGCTTCTTGTGGCGGTCCGCGGGAATGAAACCGCCTTCGCCAATTGAAACAATCGTCCCATCCGCCCGCTGCAGGACGTTGGGATGGAGAGCCTTGTGCGACAGCATCAGGAGAAATGGCTTCACGCGAGGCTCGGCGATGAAGGTGACGGCGCGCTCGGTGAAGATGTCGGTGACGTACCCTTTCACCCTAGCCAGTCGTCCGTTCTCGAAAAGCTCCGGATCGATCGCTTCGCCCTGACCCTTCATCGCCACCCAGGAGTCGAAACCCGGCCGTGGCGTGGGGTCGTTGCCCATATGCCACTTGCCGATGAAGCCGGTGTTGTAGCCGGCGTCGTGGAGCTGTCGCGCGAAGGTCTGCAGCTCGTGACTCCGAGGACTTCGGTCGGTGTTATCGAGAATCCCGTGACGGCGAGTGTAGAGACCGGTCAGGATGCTGGCTCGACTCGGTGAGCAAAGCGGCGTCACCGCGAACATGTTTTGGAACGAGGCGCCTTCGCGGGCCAGGCGGTCAAGGTTTGGCGTGCGCGAGAACGGGTGTCCCGCCGCGCTGAAGTCGTCGAACCGGAGATCGTCGACGACGATGAGGACGATGTTCGGACGGTCCTGGGCGAAAACAGCCCCGGACACTCCCAGGAGGAAGACCGCGTGGACGAGGGCTCGGCGGATCACGTAGGCCCTACTTTTTCTCCACCTTCACCGGACCCGCGGGCTTCTTCGGAAACCGCGTTCCACCCGCTTCGATCTTCTTCATGACTTCGGCGACCGCGCGTTCGAGCTGCTGATCCTTGCCCTCGATGGTGGCCTTGACGTCATTGATGACATCGATGTCCGGATCGACGCCGTAGCCTTCGATGATCCACTCGCCCTTGGTGTTCGCCATGCCGGACTCTGGCACGGAGATCCCGCCGCCGTCGATGAGCGGACCGCGGCCCGAGATGCCCACCACGCCTCCCCACGACCTGCGGCCGATGAGTGGACCGAGGCCGGCCTGCTTGAACATGGCCGGGAAGATGTCGCCGTCGGACGATGAACGTTCGTCGAGGATCGCGGCCATGGGTCCGACGAAGACACCATCGGGATAAGAATCGGGGAGATCGTCGGTGCGTCCGAAATTCACCGCAAGGAGTTTGCGACGCAGCCTCTCGATGATCATGCGTGAGACGTTGCCGCCTCCGTTGGCGCGGACGTCCACCACAAGGCCCTCCTTGTTGAGCTGTCCGTAGTACCACTTGATGAACTCGCGGATCCCGGGGCCGCCCATGTCGGGAATGTGGAGATAGCCCACCTTGCCGTTCGTCATCTCGGTGACGCGCTTGCGGTTTCCACTCACCCAGTCGAGATAGTTGAGGTCCGATTCGCTGCTGATGGGGTTGAAGCTGACCGTCCGTGAACCGTCCATCGAGGGCTTCGAGTTCAGGGTGAGTGTGACCGGGCGATCGGCCTTGCCGCGCAGGTGCATGTAGGGATCCTGGTCGGCCAAGAGGTCGTCGCCATCAATCGCCAGCACGTAGTCGCCCACGTTCGCTTTCACGCCGATCTCGGTGAGAGGCGAGCGGTAGATGTCCTCTTCGTTCTGGCCTTCGAAGATCTTGGCGATCTTGAACTTTCCGCTCGCTTTGTCCAGAGCGAAACGAGCACCGGGAAGCGCCACGCGCTGGCGCGGCGGATTCTGGAAGTCACCGCCCTCGACGTACGCGTGCTGGATGGTGAGTTCGGAGATCATTTCGCTGATCACGTAGTTGAGGTCGGAGCGATGCGCGACGTAAGGCAGCCACGCGGCGTACTGCTTGCGCAGGGCCTCCCAGTCGAAACCATGCATGTTCTCGACGTAGAACCAATCCCGATAGCGACGCCACACTTCACCGAAGATCTGGTTCCACTCCTCAGTCGGCACGCGGTCGACCATGAGACCCGCGGTCGAAACCGCCTTCTTCGCCGCGGCTCCGGTGGGCGTCGCATCGAACAGGTTCCAGGTCTGACCGGTGCGGACCATCACCTTCGAGCCATCGCGTGAAAGCACGTAGCCCTGGATGTCGTCCGCGAGGACGGTCTCTTTGCGGTCCTTCATCGAGTAGATGCGAAGCGATGTCTTGCGATCGCCCGGGCGACCGTAGAAGAAAGCCGAGCCGTTCGTATAGAGGAGGTGCCCCTTCTTGGCGGCGAGGCCGTCGTAGTTGTCAGCTTCAACGGGCACGCGCGCCACCCGTTGCGCGAGGCCATCGAAATCGATAACGAGGTCTTCTGCCGCCTTCGGCACGGGAGCAGCGGCCGGACTCGCGGCGGGACTGGGTGAGGGAGAAGGACTGGGTGAGGGCGTCGCGGACGCGACGCTTACCTCATCGCTCTCGGGCGGGAACGGATGTTTCACGTCCTTCCGCAGCGCCATGGCGAAGATGCCGGTGGTGCGGTTCGAGGCGTAGTTGAACTCGACGCTTGAAATCTGCGGCGCGAACTCGCGGTCGCTCAGGAAGAAGAGGAAGTTCGAGTCGGCGTCCCACACCGGCTGCTGAGCGTTCCACTGCTCATCCGTCACCTGATGGAGCTGACCGTTCGGTCCGCCGACCTCGCTCCAGATATGGATGCTGCGCGTGCCGCTCGGGTTCGCGGAGCTGAACGCGAGGAAGCGGCCTTTAGGCGACCATTGATAGTCGCGCACCTGGTCGCGCGCCGCGTCGTAGATCTGCTTGAGGGACTTGTCGTCGAACGAATAGACGTGGATGCGGCCATCCTTGTCCGAGAAGGCGATCCGCTTTCCATCCGCCGACCACTCCGGGGCGTAGCGCATGGCTTTGCCGTCATTCGTCAGCCGCACCGGCTTGCCCGAGCCGTCCTGGGCGACGACATAAAGCTCTTCTTCACCCGAGGCATCCGAGATGAACGCGATCTTCGAACCGTCGGGCGACCAGCGGGCCCACTTGTCGTGCGCGGACGAGGTTGCGGTGAGATTCCGCGTCGCGCCCTTCTCAATAGGTGCGGTGAAGATGTCACCCCGCGCGGCGAAAAGAGCACGCTCGCCCTTCGGAGAGAGTTCGGCGTCCTCCAACTGGTTGGCGGCGGAAACCCGCGACGAACGCTTCCACAGACCGTCGTCGGCCACATCGATCTTGAGTGCCGTGCTCTTGCCCGACTTGACGTCTAGAACCTGCAGATCGCCGCCAAGCTCATAGATGACGCGGCCGGTCTTATCGGACCCGGGCCAGCGCACGTCCCACGTCTTGCTCGTCGTGACCTGCGTGGTCTTGGCGGTGGGCACGTCGTAGGCGTAGAGGTTGAACGTGCCGTCGCGGTCGGACGTGAAGAAGACGGTGTTGCCGATCCACATCGGGTCGCGGTCGGACCGGGCGTGGTCGACGATGCGTTTCGCGTCGTTCGTCTTGAGATCGAAGATGAAGAGGTCGTTCGCCATGCCGCCCCCGTAACGCTTCTCCGGACGGAAGTCTCTGTAGAGCGGCGAGTAGACGATCTTCGTGCCGTCGGGCGAATAGTCGCCGGCGCCCGACTCCGGCATCGGCAGCGCCTCGGCCGGGCCGCCGATCATGGGAACAGTGAAGAGCTTGGTCTTGCCCAGCGTCCACGAGTCGCGATGCGAGCGGAAGACGATGGACTTGCCGTCCGGCGTCCAGCCGTAGACGTGCTGGTCGTAGCCCCAACGCGGGGCGAGCGGGCCGCGGGCCGGGTAGAACGTGAGTTGCTTCGGTTCCCCGCCGCTCGCAGGCATCACATAGACCTGTTCGTCGCCGTCGTACTGGCCGGTGAATGCGATCCATCTGCCGTCGGGCGAGAAATGAGCGAAGACCTCGATTCCGGGATGCGCGGTCAGCCGCGTCGCGACGCCCCCGCTGGCAGAGGTCGTCCAAAGGTCACCGGCATAGGTGAAGACGACGCGATCTCCGTGGATCGCCGGGAAGCGCAGCAGCCGGGTCTGGGCCACTGCCGCGCCGGGGGCCACGAGGGACGCCACAAAAAAGAGGGCTGCCGCGGCAGCACGCGAGGGTTTGAGAATCGAAAGCACAGATGACTCCTTGGGGTATGAGCGATCAAAAAGACCGCAGCGACGATACCCCAGACGCTTCGGGCTCACTCCGCCCGGAGCGTCACCATCGGATCCACGCGGGTGGCCCGCCACGCCGGAATCAGGCTCGCCGCGATGCCCACCGCCACCACCAGCACCGCGACACCTGCGAAGGTCGCGGGATCGTAGGCACTCACACCGAAAAGCTGGGAAGAGATGAAGCGCGTGAGGGCTATCGAGAACGCGAAGCCGACCACGATTCCCACAAGTGTCGGCTTCAGGCCCTCGACCAAAACCATCCGCAACACCGTCGCGGATGGCGCGCCGAGTGCCAGGCGTATGCCGATCTCACGCAGCCTCTGACCCACGCTGTAGGCGATGACGCTGTAGATGCCGATGGTGGCGAGGACAAGGGCGAGGGCGGCGAAGCCCGCGAGAAGCATCATCGCGAGGGGCCGCTGACCAAGGGACTGCTCCACCACCGTGTCCATCGACATGATGTTCAGGACCGGCTGTTCAGGATCGATCTCGCGCACGATCCGCACGATCGGGGCCGAGAGAGATTCAGGGGCGTGGGTGGTGCGAACTACGAGGGTCCGCCCCGACTGATCGATCTGCGCCGAGGAGAGGTAGATGACGGGCTCGGGATCCTGTTCGTCGAGTCCCCCGATCTTGATGTTGCCGACCACACCGACGACTTCCCGCGTGTCATTGGACATGAGACCAAGGGTGATCCGTTTTCCGATGGGATCCTCGTTCGGCCACAGACGGGCCGCCGCCATCTCGCTCACCACGGTCACAAGCGGATGATCGGCATCGTCCGCCGCTCCGAAATCGCGCCCGGACTTCAGAGGAATGCGGACCGTGTCGAAATAGCCGGGGGAACTGAGACGTACCGCGACAATTGGAAGTTCGGACTGGGGCAAGGCGAGCGTCTTGTCGCTAGCCACGGGTTGGGACGAGCCGCCGCGAAACGGAAGGGAGTCGACACTCGAAGCCTGTTCCACCCCGGGCAAGGCGCGCACCCGCTCGAGCGTGCGCGCGAAGAAACTCTCCATGTCGCGGGCTTTCGGGTACTTCGCCTCCGGCAAGTCGATGGTCATGGTCAGAAGATTGCGGGCATCGAACCCCGGATCCACCGACTTGAGGCTCGCGAGACTCTTCATAAGAAGGCCGGCGCCCACGAGCAGCATGAGCGCGAGCGCCACTTCAGACACCACGAGCAACTGTCGCATGAAACCGTCGCCCGCCGCGGAGTTGCCGCGACCCGAGCCGCGCTTCAAGACCTCGGTGGCGTCTTTGCGGGTGAGCTGAAACGCCGGCGCCGCCGAGGCGAGAAGACCCGCGAACAAAGCAGCGAAGGAGGTGAACGCGAGGACGCGGAAATCGGGAGCCACTTCCGCGGCTCTTGGAAGAGCGGCGCCGAAAGCCTCCACCAGAACGCCGACCCCGAAGTAGGCGCCCAGAAGACCCAGGACGCCGCCCACCACGCCAAGGATCGTTCCTTCGGTCAGCAGTTGAACCATCACCCGGCGACGGCTCGCCCCAAGTGCGGTGCGCACCGCGATCTCCTTGGCTCGCCCGTGGGTTCGCACAAGGAGGAGGTTCGCGAGGTTCGCGCACGCGATCAGGAGAACCAGCGAGACCGCCGCGAGCAGGAGCATGAGCGAACCGCGCGCGTCGCCCACGAGGTCGTCCTGCAGAGGACGGACGAGAGCGCCCCAATCCTTGTTGTCGGCCGGGTACTGCTGCTCGAGCCGCTTCGAGATGGTGGTGAGGTCGGCCTGAGCCTGTTCGACGCCGACCCCTTCTTTGAGCCTCGCGATCGCGAGGTAGTTATGGTTCGCTCGAACCGCGCGATCCGTGGCACTCCAGGCCAGAGGCATCCAGATCTGAACACGGTGCACCGCGGCCTTAGGCTGAGAGACGACGCCGATCACGGTGTGATTCTCGCCATCGATCCGGAGATCGCGGCCCACTATGCCCGGATCCGCGCCGAAGCGGGTCCGCCACAT
>JAYUUU010000327.1:0-8207 GCA_043754395.1 Vicinamibacteria bacterium | reverse complement strand
GTTTCCGTCCCTGAGCCCAGTTCCATCGAGAACGTCGCGAGCCTCTTGAGGATGCTCTGCCTCCAGCGCCTGACCAACCGGCTTTCGTCCCACGAGGTGCGGCGCCGCCTCGCCGAGGCCCAGGCCGGACAAACCGCCTCGCGAATCAAAGTTGTTGCCGATATCCTGAAGGAGATCGAGTCGGTCGATCCCTCTCTCGTTGGCGCGGCCCGGGCGATCCTGCAGGAGATGGTCCTGACCCTCGTCACGAACCAGGTGCGCGACGAGGCGGACCGCAAATTTGGGGCGCAGACCGCGGCGGTGATCCGGCGCCATTTTGGCTTGCCGATGAAGTACGCGGGCTTCGTGCACCATGACGACGCGGTGTGGCGAACGCTCCGGCGCGGCAAGATGTTCATGGTCGACGCCAGCAGGTCGCGGGCCGCTGAAGACATTCGGCGGCTCACCCGCAATCTGCTGCGCCGGGCTGACCTCTCTCCGGTATTTTGATCCTCGCACTTCAGGCCGTCTATTTGTGAACGAAAAGAACTACTACGAAATTCTCGGCGTCGCCCGGCACGTGGGCTCGGGCCAGATTCAGGCGGCCTATCGCTTCGCGCGGAGTCTGTACACCGGAGAGTCGACGCCCACGTACGGCCTTTTAGACGGAGATGAAAGGACCAGAATGCTGGCGCTTGTCGAGGAGGCCTACGCGGCACTCTCGAATCCCAATGTCCGCCGCGACTACGACCTCAGGATCTCCAATCGGGCGCAAGTTCCAACGTCGAGCCTGGCTGACTCGGCGCTCGCATCGCCTTCGGTGGCCGAAGCGCCTCCGCCCCGCCCCGCCCCCCGGCCGACTCCGCCTGCGCCGCCTGGAACCGAACCGCCGCCGGTGCCGGAGGTCGTGAACGGCCATGTTCTGAAATCGCTTCGGGAGTCCTGCGGGCTCTCCATCGACCAGATCGCGGCCCTGAGCAAGGTGGGCAGGCGTTTCCTGCTGGCGCTTGAAGAGGATCGACACCAGACATTACCGGGGCGGGTCTTCGCTCGCGGCTTCCTGATCGAGTACGCGCGCGCCCTGAGAGTCTCCGAGTCGGAACTCGTCGATCGATACCTGAGGCACTGGACGGGGAAGTAGCCGCGCAGCGTCTATTCCAGTTCCCGGATCGCGCGACTGACCGCGTCGAGGTAGTGAATCCGCATCTGAGCTGAAGCGCGACAGGCTCCGACCGCGCGGTCCTCGAGATCCGCGGTGGTGGCGTAGCGCTCGCACAGGCGGAAGCCGACGTCGGCGTGCTCCGTATCGCCCTCGATATGCACCTGGAAGAATCGCAGGTTCTCCTCGGAGAATCCGAGCGTGCGGCAGTGCTCGATGTATTTCTGGTACATCGCGGGAAGTTGTCCCTCAAGCGCCACCATGATTCCTGCGGCCTGCTCCGCGATGTGCCGGGACTGCACCAGTTCCTCGATCCACGCCCGGATCCCGCGCGCGGCCGGGAGGACCCGGCCGTCTCGATCGGCGCGTTCGACCTCGGCCCTCGGGTAGCCGCACGCTTCGGCGAAGTCTTTGAGCAGGTCGGGGTGCCGTCCCCCGGGCGCTTCCTCGCCGTTGAGGTTCTCCAGGATGAAGAGGCGAGTGTCGACATCCGGACATCGGGTGTACATGATCCCAAACTGCTGCGGGATCCGATCGATGTAATACCAGTGCTGCATCGCCCAGAATCCCATCTGCTTCCTGGTCAAGCGTCCCTCCGCCCAATCGCGCGAGAACGAATGCGTTTCGGACGAAGCCTGACGGCGGGCCTCGACGAGGCGCGCGCGAAACTCGGGTCGGACCGGTGCACTGAAAGTCAGAGTCATGGGCGTGAGCGCTCCTCGGGAGGGTTTTGTTGTTCAGGGGCTCCGATATTGGGCAGGAGCCACATCACGACGAGGCACGAAACGATGTGCATGGATGAGACGATCCAGAAGACAGGGGCGTAGGAGTAGTGGGTGACGAGATAGCCGACAAATGGGGTGAACAAAGCCCCGCCATAACTTCCGGCGGCTCCGGAGAGACCCCAGGCGAGGCCAATGTCCCGAGGCGCGAAGATGTCGGCGGGCACCGTGAAGAGCGACGCGGACTTCACCTGGATTCCGAACATGCCGACCCCGATCCACAGCAGGGCTACGACCGCCGACTCGGCGCGCAGCGCGAGCAGCGACACCGGAACGAGCAGGGCCCCGACCCACATCAGCAGTTTTCTCGAAGCGTCGATGCTGAAGCCGCGGCGGATGAGGGTTGTACCGGCGAAGCCCCCGGCGATGCTGCCGAGGTCGGCCGCGATGAAGGGGATGGCGACCACCCATCCGATCTCGGCAAGGGACAAACCGCGGACATCGCCCAGATACTTCGGCAGCCAGGCCGCGAAGAAATAGAAAGCACCGTCGCCCACAAAGCGAGACAGCATCAAACCCCAGGTTTCACGGCGGCGCAGGAGGGCCCAAATCGTGGATCGTTCTCCTGCTTCTTGCGGTCCCTTCTCGGCCTCAATTGCCGCCCGCTCAACGTCGCTGACGGAGGGGTGAGTCGCGGGAGAGCCATACAGGCCGAGCCAGAAGATCAACCAGACGAGGCCAAGGGCGCCGGTCAGGATGAACGCCCCGCGCCAGCCGGAGGTGATGATCAGCCACGCGACGAAGGGCCCGGCCACGATCGCACCGAAGCCGACACCGGCGTTCACAAGACCCACGGCGGTCGATCTCTCGGCCTTGGGGAACCACTCCGAGATCGCCTTCAGAGCCGCCGGATAGTTCGCCGCCTCAAAGAGACCGAGTACGAATCGCATGGCCGAGAAGCTGCGCACGGAGCCGCCGAACGCGTGCGCCATGTTCGCGATCGACCAACACAACACCGCGATGGTGAAACCCTTCCTGGCTCCGATCCGGTCGACCACCCAACCGGTGGCGATCTGTCCAATGGCGTAGGCGAGAAAGAACCACGAGAGGATGTCGCCGTACTGCTGGGGCGTGAAACCGAACTCCCGCCTGAGCTCGCGTTCGGCGATGGAAATGCTCTGGCGGTCGATGTAGTTGATGGTCGCCGCGGCGAAGAGCAGGGCAGCGATGACGTATCGATAGCGATGGCGCAGGAGGCCCTTCATGCCTTACCCCGACACTGCTCGATCGCGGCTTGAACCTCGTCGTGGCGCAGGACAACCGGCGGCACGCGATTCACGGGTGGGCGTCGCCCACCGTTCCACGTCGCATCGATTCCGAGTTTTCCCGAGCGTCCATCACCAAGGGGCAAGGACGGGTCAAGCGCTGAGCCCGGCAGCCCGGACCTTTCAAGAAAGTCCCTGCCCGGCTGGGAGCGCGTAGCTATGGTCTCGAGGATCGCGGTCGGGTCGTGCAGGTTCACTCCCTCATCGAACAAGACGACGAACTTGGTGCGCCGGAATTCGAGCAGTTCATTCAGCAAAGCTCGAGCCGCGGCTTGAGAGAGGGGCCGAGTCTCGACGAAGGCCCAGAATCTTCGTCCGTAGGACGGCAGGTGAACATCGAGAACCTCCGGGCTGACCCGAGACGCGATTTCGAAGAGCTTCGCCTCGATCAGCAGGTCATCGGGGACGAGCGCATCGGAGAGTCCCGATGCGAAATCGTGGTACACCGCCCCCGGCCGCATTCGCACCCGCTCGACGCGGATCACCGGACTGTGTGTCGCCTCGCCCGCGTAGCCGGTGAACTCCCCGAAGGGCCCTTCCTGGACTCGGTGATTACGAGGTACTACGCCCTCGACGATGATCTCGGCTTCGGAAGGAACCATGAGCCAAGACCCCCGGACCGCGGTCTCCATCAGCCGGAGAGGCTCGCCCAGCAAAGCTCCAGCACTTGGCCAGTGACTCACTGGATAATCGACTTTGACCTGCGTCCCCATGAGCACCGCGGGATGGTGGCCGATCCACAGCGCGATCGGAGCGTCCTCGCCTCGCGCCCACCACTTCTCTATGTTCTTCCAGTTGTGCGAGCTCGGGTAGGGAAAGTAAGGCCATTCGCGACCGTCTTTCACCCACACGCGCTGCACCGCGGTGTTGTCGATCTCGCTGTCCGGATCGATCGTGGTGGCGTGAGCGGCGGTGAGATAGGGACCGGGGTCGCCCTCGTGCTGCCAGAGAACCGGCAGGGAAGCGGCGGGGTTATCGCCGCCGAGTTCGATGAGGTGCTCGGGGGGCGCGACTCGGTTCGGAGCGTGGGTGCAGGTGAGACGTTCGCTCAGCGGCCGAGCGGTTCGGCGGTTCGGCAGACCGAGCAGGCGCGTGAGCAAATCACGACGCGCGGTGACGTTGGTGAGCACCGGCGTGGACGAAACAGAGCCGTTCAGGAGAAGTGGTCTTTGGAACAGCAGCGGAGCTCTCGACGCCTTCTCGATGCCGTGCTGGACCGCGGTTATCTCGTGGCGGACCGAGAGAGGCTCATCGATCCGGACAAGCTCCGGTGTCGCGGCCATCCACGAGCGCAGGTCCATTACCATCGCAATTCGGCCTCGGGGTCAGGCCATGACCAGCCCGCCCGACACGCTGACCGTGAGGCCGGTCAGGTAGCTGGCCCGGTCGGATATTAGGAAAGTCACCAGGTTGGCTACGTCCTCAGGCGTTCCGATCCTTCCCAGGGGGATCGAGGCCCGCAGCGCCTCCATGGTTTCGTCGTCCAGGCGAGCGAGCATGGGCGTATCAATGGGCCCGGGCGCGATGCAATTCGCCCGGACTCCCTCGCGTCCGTAGTCGCGTGCGATATGGCGGGTGAGCGCGATGAGGGCGCCCTTCGCCGCGGCGTAGGCGGGGCCAGACAAAGCAGACCCTCCCGTTATGCCGTTTGTCGACGAGACGAAGATCAGGCTGCCGCGAGTCTGGCGGAGTCTTGGGAGCGCGAGCCGCGCATAGAGAAAGGCCGCGGTCAGGTTCAAGTCGAGAAGGGCGCGGAACTCCGCCGGGGTTACCGACTCGACGCGTCCGCTTCCCACCGCTCCGGCCACGAGTACCACGGCATCGAGCCTGCCGAAGGTGGTGTCGAGGTGTTCGAAGACGGCCTCGGTCTGTGAGTCCTTCGTTACATCGGATTGGAGCCAGATGGCGCCTTGGTCCTTCGCCGCGGCATCGGGTGCGGACTCGCGATCAACGGCGAGAACCCGGTACCCCTCTTCGCGCGCCCTCGACAGCACAGCGCGGCCGATTCCGCCCGCGGCCCCGGTGAGAAGGAGCACACGCTCGATCGGCTTCCCGGAAAGTTCGGAAATCGACATTGGGGTTGCTTGGTATAATGTCATAACTTTAGGACAACTAGCCGGGCACGCGTCGGCCCCGGCTCGTCATCCGAAGAGCAGCTTCCAGGAACCCCGCGATGACTGACACCCAATCCAGCAAGGGCGGCCCGCTCCAGGGAGTCAAGGTTCTCGACTTGGCCACGCTCTTCGCGGGCCCGCTTGCGGCGACGCTGCTCGGAGATTTCGGCGCTGAGATCATCAAGATCGAACACCCAAACGGCGACCCGGTTCGCACTCACGGCCACGTGAAGAGCGGCATCAATCTCTGGTGGAAGATGATCGGCCGCAACAAGCGCACGGTCACCTTGAATTTCTCGCACCCGGAGGCGCAGGCGATCCTCCTCGACCTCGCGGCTCGGGCGGACGTGCTGATCGAGAACTTCAGGCCGGGCACCCTCGAGTCGTGGAACATCGGCCCGGACCAGCTTCACGCGAGAAACCCCGGACTGGTCATCGCCCGCGTCACAGGCTTCGGACAAAGCGGGCCCTACAAACGACGGCCGGGCTTCGGGACACTCGCGGAATCGATGAGCGGTTTCGCCGCGATGACCGGCCCCGCGGACGGGCCGCCCACGCTTCCTCCGTTTGGTCTGGCCGATGGGATCACAGCCCTCGCGACGTCGTCGGCGATCATGATGGCGCTTCGCCACAAGGACCGAACCGGGCTGGGGCAGATCATCGACATGGCCATCATCGAACCGATTCTCACCATCCTCGGCCCCCAGGCGACCTGGTTCGATCAACTGGGTGTGGTCCAGGAACGAACCGGCAATCGTTCGGTCAATAACGCTCCCCGAAACACGTACAAGACGGCGGATGGCAAGTGGGTGGCCGTATCGACCTCGGCGCAGAGCATCGCCGAGCGGGTGATGAAACTCGTCGGCCATCCCGAGGTGATCGCGGAGCCGTGGTTTCGGTCGGGTGCGGAACGGGCTGTCCACGCGGACGAACTCGACGAGATGGTCGGCGGCTGGATCGCGAAACACCCCATGGGAAAGGTCATGGAGGAGTTCGAGGCCGCGCAGGCTGCGGTGGCGCCCATCTATGACATCCGCGACGTGTTCGACGACCCCCAGTACAAAGCGCTCGATTCCATCACGACGGTTCCCGACGAGGATCTCGGCCCGATCCGCATGCAGAATGTGATGTTTCGACTGAGCCGCACCCCCGGCGCAATCCGGTTCGCCGGCCGGGCCATAGGAGCGGACACCGAGACGGTCCTTGGCGAATGGCTGAAGATTGGCCCGGAACAGATCGCGGAACTCCGCTCCAAGGGCGCACTTTAGTTTCAAGAAACCCATGCCCCTGCTCCGAAGTTATCTTTTCGCTCCGGGGAACAGTCCGTCCCTTTTGGACAAGGTGTTCAGGACCGATGCGGACGCCGTGGTCCTGGACCTCGAAGACGCCGTTCCCGAAGCGGAGAAGGCGAGTGCACGACGGCTGGTCGCGGGTGCTATCGCGCAGCGGGAGAATGGGTCGAGTTCAGCGAGGACGGGCCCAGTGCCCTTTGTCCGGATCAACAGCGTCGGCTCCACGCATTGGCGGGCCGATCTTGACGCGGTAATCGGCCCTGGGCTTCGAGGCATTCGGCTGGCGAAGACCGAGAGCCTCGAGTCCCTTTGCCGCGTGCACGCTGCGCTTACGGATCGCGAGCGGACGCTGGGACTGGAGGCGGGATCGGTCAGCGTCGTGGCAACCATCGAGACCGCTCGCGGCGTCCAAAACCTCGACTCGCTCATCAGAGCACCGCGGCTCCGTGGCTTCACCTTTGGCGCCGCCGACTTCTGCGCCGATATCTCCGCCGACCCTGGCGATGAGGTTGCAACCCTCCATGCCGCATCGAGGCTAGTTATCGCCTCCCGCGCAGGCCGGCTCGCGCCGCCTGTTGCTTCCGTCTTCACTCATCTTGACGATCTGGAGGCTTTGCGCATCGACACGGAACGTCAGAAGCGGCTCGGCTTCTTTGGGCGTTCAGCCATCCACCCGCGGCAAGTGAGCATCATCAACAAGGTCTTCCTGCCCACCGATGCGGAGGTGGCGGCGGCTCGAGAGACGGTCGCGGCGTACGAAGCCGCGGAGCGGGGAGGCTCAGGCGTCACCCGGCTCGGCGGGCAGTTCGTCGACCTCGCCGTGGTGCGGAGATCGCGGGCGATACTGGATCTGAGCGAACACCACCGAAGGGAGCAGGCATGAGTCTTGAGAGCCTTCTAGGCAGCCTTGCGGGGAAGCGATTCTTTGACCTCGCCCAACCCATCGAGGCGGGAATGCCGGTTTCGCCGAATCATCCCGGTTTCAAGATGGCGCTCCAGCGTCGTCATGGCGACATGGTTCGGGGTGACGGCGGCTCGGCGGCCAACGAGATGATGATGCTCGGTGGACATACCGGAACGCATATCGACGCCCTCTGCCACGTTTCGCACTGTGGCCTCCTCCACGGCGGTGTCGACGCGCAGGAAGCGCAGCGCGGCGGCCGATTCAACAGGCATGGCGTTGAGCAGATTCCGATCACCGTCGCCCGCGGTGTGCTGTTTGACATCCCAGCTCTTCGGGGCGTTGATTGTCTCGAGCCAGGCGAGGCGATCACCGCGATGGATATCGAGAGCGCCGCACGGCTTCAGGGGACCGAGTGCCGCGAGGGCGATGTGGCGCTTGTGCGGTCGGGCTGGACAAAGCACTGGGGGAGTCCTGAGTCGTTCCTCGGCCACAAGGACGGTGTGCCCGGGCCGGATGAATCCGCCGCCGCCTGGCTGCTGGATCGGAAAGTGCGGATGACCGGCGGTGAGACCATCGCCTACGAGTGGATACCGGCCGGACGTGGGCATGCGCTTCTCCCCGTCCATCGCATGTTTCTCGTGGAGGCCGGCGTTCACATCATCGAGGGAATGAATCTACAAGCGCTCGCGACCGAGAAGGTTTACGAATTCCT
>JAYUUU010000326.1:0-2533 GCA_043754395.1 Vicinamibacteria bacterium | reverse complement strand
ACCGCACTTGCGTCCTTGCCACGGAAGAAGAAGCCGCTCATCACGTCCGCCGTCACTCCCACCACCTCGTACTGACGGTAGGTGTCGGGCGTGTCTCCGTATTCCATGTCGAAGACACGGCCGAGGGGATTCTGCCCGGGCCACAACCGTTGCGCGGTGGCCTCGCTGATCACGGCCACCGGGGCCTGACTTGCCGTCTCGTGCGGAAGAAACCCTCTCCCCTGACGCAGCGCGATGCCCATGGTGGCGAAGAAATGTTCGTCGACGGCGTTCGTGCCGAGAGCTGTTTCGTCCCCACCGGACCGCACCGACGCGCGCGACATGTCCCCGGCAAGCGGGGTCTGTGCCCCTGCGGAAACGGACGCGACACCGGGGAGACTCCGCAGGCGATCCACCAGACGTGACGAGGCGGGTTCGGCCCGAAGGTCGACGAGGCCATCGAGGCTGTAGCCCACGTCAACCCGCGTGGCGGTCTCGGCGCTGCGGACAAGCACGCCCGCGCTCACCAGAAGCGGCAGGCTCAAGGCCACCTGGAGAACGACCAGAGCGCCTCGTAGCCGACCAGCACTCACGCCCCCCAGAAAGAGGCCGTCGCGCTTCAAAACGATGTTTCGATGCATGCGGGTTGTCTGCAACGCGGGCAGAAGAGCGCATCCGATTCCCACCACGAGGGCAAGGGCGAACGCCGCAACCACGATGCGCGAGTCCACCGCAACGGGCAGCATGCTCATGCCGGCGTCGCGCACGAGAGCGAACACGACGCCTTGAACCGCGGCGACGCTCGCCAGGGAGAGTCCCCAAGCGACGCAGGCCGCGACCAACGCCACCACGAGCCCTTCCGTGACCAGATGACGGATGAGACGCGGGCGTGAGGCGCCGAGCGCCGCGCGAATCGAGAGGTCTTGCCGTCGCGCGGTGGCGCGTGCCAGGTGAAGGCTCGTGAGATTCGCGGCGGCGATGGTGGTCACGAGGCCGAACAGGAAGAGAAGGGACACCGCGAGAGGCTCGAGATCCCGGCTCTCCCGAAGCAGAGTGGGGCGCAGCTCGATGCGGGCTTCTATGGACGAAGGCGCGAGACCGCCGGCGGGGCCAAGCGCGCGGAGGATCGAAGTGAGGGCCACCGAAGCCTGTTCCGGAGAGACTCCTTCACGCAGAAGACCGGAGATCGCGTAGTTCGTCGACGAGGAGGACGCGGCATCGGCGGCCCCCGCGAGGATCCAGAACTCGGGCGTCACCGGCTCGAGGCCACCCGTTCCTTCCTCGAGAACACCGACGACGCTGAGCGAAACCCCGTCTACAAGGAGGGGTTTTCCGACGATGGCAGGGTCACCGCCGGTGAGACGCTGCCACCCGGTGTGGCTGAGCATCACGGCCTGCTCGACCGGTCGGTCGGTCGCGGATGAGAGGGCCCTCCCCATCGCCATCTTCGGCTTGACCAGTTCGAAGTAGGAGGGTGTGACAACCTCCACATAGGCGCGTTGCGGCTCTCGTCCGGCCACGATGGTTCGGCGAACTGCGAATCCGTAGCCTTTCTCGAGCACCGGATTTTCGGCCGCGATGAGCGCCATCGCATCTTTGAGGGCCCAACCCCCTTGCCGCCGGCCAAAGCCGTCGCGAGCGGAAAGCTCCACGTGGCGGCTCGCGCCTTCGATCGGCAGGGGCCGAAGGAAGTAGGCGTCGAGGAAGGCGAAGAGAACCATGTTGGCGGCCAGCACGGACGCGATCACGGAGACCGCGACTACCGCGAAGCTCCGATCCCGCTTCAGTCCTCGATACGCGTCGCGCAGATCAGCATGCAGTTCGTCCCAGAACCTGTAGACGCTGATCTCGCGCCCTTCCTGGTTGCCCCTGGTCATCCTAGGGAGAGAGACGGGGTCGCTCGGTGCTTTGTTCCGAGCTCAGCCTTCCGAGTCGTTACTTTCGGGCGGCAGGAGCGGTAGCGGAGGAGAGGAGCATCGCGTTCATCATCGGGATGTACGTGGCCCACGACTGGGCTCGGTACTGCGGACGAAAGCCGAAGAGAACGGCCTTGCCCTCGCCCATCGGCACCTCGACGAGTGCCGACTTGCCATTCAGCATCTGACCCCCCAGCAGCCAACCCGAGAGAAGCGCGTTGTCGGAGTCATAGGAGAGGACGCTTCGTCCGCCCGCTACTTCGAATGCCGGAGAGAACTCGAACCAGACCATCGAACGCGCGTCGAGACCGGCGGCGAGCGGATGCGTCTGGTCGACCTTCGCGTCGAGGATGGCGCCCGGGCAGTAGAACTGCGCGGACTCGGGTCCGCGATTGCCTCCCCCACCACGGCGCGAACCAAGGCCCGCGAGAACGTTCTTCACCGGCGCGCCCATCTGGACAAGCAGCTCGGTTGCGTTGTTGAAGGCGACGAGTGTCCCGCCGGATTCGGCGAAGGCCTTCAACGCAGCGACTCCTTCCGCACCGAGGCCACCCGCGAACTCGTCCGCCATCTCGCCTTTAGGGTGTCCCTCGACCATCTGCCGCGCGGAGGAGTCGGGCAGGATGATCGTGTCGAAC
>JAYUUU010000325.1:0-2806 GCA_043754395.1 Vicinamibacteria bacterium | reverse complement strand
TCCGTGCGCTCGGGAGCGCGCTTCATCGCCATCTCGACGGACTTGGTTTTCGGCGGCGAAGCCGCCCTTTCCACCGAGGACTCACTGACGAATCCGAGGCTGGAGTACGGACGCTCGAAGGTCCGGGCGGAGCACGCGGCTCTCGAAGAATGCCCGGAGACCGTGATCCTTCGCGTGGGCCTCGTCTGCGGAAAAGGCCACGGACCCAGGCGAACCGGCTCCGAGTCGCTCGCCGACCGTCTGCGCCGCGGTGAGAGCGTGACGCTTTACGAAGACGAGTGGCGAACGCCCATCGACCCTGAATCCGTCGGGGGCGCCATAGAGGCTCTGCTGGAGCGTCCCTCCCAGAAGGGCATCCTGCATATCGCGGGGCCGGAACGACTGACCCGAGTGGAACTGGGTGAGAAGGTCGCAGCTGTTCTCGGGCTCGACGTCTCGCTCATCAAACACGCCCGGCAGGCATCCCACGTGGGCGCCCCAAGACCGAGGGATGTCTCGCTCGACACCGGCCGCGCAAAAAGCGAACTCAGCTGGACGGCTCGACCCCTGGAAGTTGCGATCCGCGAGGGGCGGACCGGCTGATCTATTTCTGCGGGCCCTTGAAAGTGAGGGCGAGGCGACAAAGCATCAGCTCATCGCCATCCTTGATCGGATGGAGCACGTTGTTCTCGAGCTTGTCGCCGGCCACGAAGGTTCCGTTCATCGTCCCGATTTCCTCGGCGATGAAGAAGCCGCCGTTCTTGATCACGAGCCGAGCGTGGCGTCTCGAGATGTTGCGCGCCTGATCTTCGTTGGTGAGATCGACGTCCGGGGCGGTGCCCGTGACCGAGTCGAACCGGCCGAGCAGCACCTCGTTCTTGTAGACCGGAAACACGTTGCCTGACGCTTTGGAAACGAAGTAGGCGAGGGCCTCGGATGGGGGTGGCTGCGGTACTGGAACTGAAGGCAGCGAGATCGCGGTGTTGGTCGGCGAGCCTCCGGACGAGTCGGCGACCTGCTTGCCCAGCATCTCGATCTGCTTCACCATCTCGCGCAGCCGGATCGAGTACTTCCGGAGCATGCGGAAGGCGATCTCCGGGTTCGACTTGATCATGTCGCCGAAGGTGTCTCCGGAGATCACGATCAGGTCGCCGGCCTCGGCCATTTCCGCGGTGGCCGAGCGAGGCATGCGCTCGAGAACCGCCATCTCTCCGAAAAAGTCACCCTTTTCGAGGACAGCCAAGGTCACATCCTTGTTGGCGCCGGTGCGCTTCTTGATCGCCACCCGACCCGACTGGATGATGTACATGTCCTCGCCCGCATCCCCCTCGCGGAATAGGACCTTGCCCGCGGGAAAGTGGGACAGAAAGCGCGCGAACGGGTTCTTTTCAGCCATTTTCTACAGGGGCTGTGAGCTTATCAGATGGTGAAACGGGCCAGCTTCAGAGCGCATTGCCGAATTGTTCGGCCACCGCGAGCCACTGGCGGGAGAACGAGATCAGCGAGACACCGAGCCCGGCGGCCAGAGCCAGCCACCGGATAGCTCCCCCGCGCCTCCACGCCAGAATGAGCGCGGTGCCGGCCAGGATCGCGACGAGAGGCGTCAGGAACAGCGTCTCGTGGCCGTAACGGAAGACATCGGGGATCTTCGCGCGAAGGAGGATCAGGCCGAGATACGTAAGAATGACCGCGCGAGTCACCATCGACCGGCGAACGACCTCCCCGCCCACCATCACTCCAAGGGCGGCAAGCCCGATCCAGGGCCATCCGAAGAACGTGTCGGTGCGTTCGAACAAAAGCCCCCAGAAGCTCTCGATCGGATAGACCGAAGGCGCCCCGGCTCCGGTGCTCCCGCCTCCAACTCCCGTGAGCCGCGCCCCGAGGCCCAACACGTCGCCTACGAAGTGCCGGTAGTAAAGCAGAAGGGCCAGACCCGCGGCCGCGGCCTCAGCCAGAACCAGGCGCCCCGCGCTTTCAAGGGCCGCCCTCCCCTGAGCAAGGCTGAGGATTACGAGAACAGCCATCAGTAGCCCCTCGTTCACAACGCTGGAGGTGTAGGCGAGGTGGCCGGCTAAAAGGGCGGCGAAGAGCCAGACCGCCTTCTGGTTCGACTCCAGGCGATCCGCGACCAGAACGCTCGCAAGGGTCGCCAGGACGATCAGGTCGAAGACGTGTCCGAACAGCGCAGGAAGCAGAGCGAAGCTAACCCGCGAGGTGTAGGTTGGAATCACACACAGCGCGATGGCGGCTACGGGCGGAAGCGACAATCGAGCCGCGAGGACGCCTCCGAGCAGCACGGGAAGCACGGAAACGAGGCTCGACCCTGCCTTGAGCGCGCTCTCGATCTGGTCAAGGGAGAGGTCGAACAAAGACGCGAGGATCGCGAAAGGCGCGTGGAACATGACGGCATAAGGCAACGAGGCGACACCTCCAAGCACAGGCTTGGTCCAGGCTCCCTGAGCGCTGAGGGCGCTGGCGGGATCGAGAAAGAACACAGGTCCCAGCAAGCGGATCGCCTCCACCACTCTCGCGTGAGTGAGAAGGTCCGGGTAATAGAAGTCCGGATGCGATAAGAGGGCCAGACGAATCAGCATCGTGAAAAGGGCAGCGGAGGCCAGAAGCGCCGCGTGGGTCCTCACGATTCCCGCAAAGCGCTCCATCCCCTCCCGACTGATCCGAAGCACCAGGATCGATAGCACAAGCATCTCCGGCGCGAGGGACGTCTGTCTCCACGCCCCGAAGAGATCGCTGGACGCGCGCGCGGCGAACCCAAGAGCGGCCAGCAGGGTCAAGACACCGGAAAGCAGCGGCGATGCTCCCAGGATCA
>JAYUUU010000324.1:0-5585 GCA_043754395.1 Vicinamibacteria bacterium | reverse complement strand
CGGCCGGTTGCGTCTGTCGCCAAGCGGCCGGTCGAGGACTTGATCTTCGTGCATCTCGAAGACCCGGTTCAAGCTTTGGGCGTGGCGGCGCAGATTCTTCACCAGGTGGAAACGCAACGGCCACACGAAGGTGAAACCAGTGGTGATTGCGAGCTGTTGGGCGAGGTCCGCGTCGCGGTGGCCCTTCGACACGACCTCCATGCGCTCTTCGTACCACGCGCGCGTGACTTCACCGCGCTCCCACAGATTTTCGATGATCAGCTTCTGACGCCCCGCGTCCATGATCTCCGGGTGATGGTTCACCCCGTACATCCGAGGCATGGTCCCCGAAGGGTCGCGCGCGAACTCGACACCGGTCATCGCGTCCCCGATGGAGCCGTCTTGCGCCATTGTCTCGAAACTAAGCGGCGCCACTTTGAGCACGGCCGCAGGGTCGGGAATCAGGTCGAAGAGACGGGAGTCGATGGCCTGGAAGCGCGAGGAGCCCGTGTTACGCATGAAGCCGGAAAACCAGGGATGCTCTTCGGCCCCATGGGAGAGAGCGTTCTCCACGATGCCGGCGCTCTTCCCACCCTTTGCCTCGCCCCGCTCCACCGGCAAGGCGATGCCCGACCAACGGCACAAGACGCCAAACGAGTGACAGACCGCGACGAGGCTTGCGTCCGGATCGGCGAGGATCGCATCGAAGAGGCGGAACGCTTTCTCTTCCCAGGCGGGATCCTCGTTCACGCCCTGGGAGAACGGAGAGACACCGTCGTTTTGATGGGGATCGATGTGACCCGGCCCACCGGTGCCGAGATAGAGCGCGAAGCGGCCGCCGGGAGGCTCGGGGAGCAGGCCCGCCTTTCGGACGTCGAAGGAGAAGACGCGAACCTTGAGATTGGCGTGCCGGATCGATTGTTCGAAGTCGCACGCGGCCTCGCGGACCGCCTGCACGATGGAGTTGTGGCCGAGGTTGGGCCAGCCGTGGTGCATGTCGAGGACGGCGATGTCGCAGATCCCCGCCTCCGCCTTTGGCAGGGGTTCATCGGCTTCGACGCGGTGATAGGAAAAGACCGAGTGAAGCCCTTTCATGGCGCAGTTGTCGAGGCAGGCTACTTCGCCCACTTCGCCCATTCGTCTGCAGGTGGTGACGATTTTGTCGGACAGCAAGGGTTTTTGAGCTACGCCTTTCCTTCAACCACGAAAGCCGGAACCTGGCCGCCGCCCGAGGTCACATTGGCAAGAGACGAGCCGGAGAGGCGGGTAAGGAAGCCTTCGACTTCGCCAAAAAAGAGATAAGGGTCGAGATCCACCACGAGGTCGCGCGCGGGAAGGCCGGGGGCGATCACCGGGAACGACTGGCGGGCGAGTTCGACCTTGCGCTGAACCACGTACGGACTCTTGAGAGAGGCGGAGATCGCGGCGTCCCATTCGGCCTCATTCGACTCGAAGCCCAGGAACACGCCCTTGCCGCCGTATTCGTCGTTGGGCTTGAGCACGAGGTCGGCGCGCCGGGAGGGGTCGCGCATGAAAGGGACGAGGTCGATCTCCTGACCCTGATGCGTGGTCTTCCCTTCTCTCACCACCCGCGTCCACGGCACGGTGGCGGCAATCGCGGCCCGCTCGGTCTCGTTGAAGAGGTGCTGGTGCGAGTCGTCCGTGAGGATCGAGAAGATGGCCTTCTTGTGAATGGGCTTGCAGCCGAAGGGATTCACGAAGACGCAGGCCTTGGCCCGGGCGGCCTCGAGCAGGGGTTTCACGAGGTCTGCCTTATCGAGGAGTTCGTTCACGAGCAGCCGCTTGTAGACGATATCGACGACCATCCCTTTGTGGCGAAGCGCCCCCGCTTCGAAGGTCATGGCTCGCGGATCGCAAACGATCGCGGAAGCACCCGCGGCTTCGAACAACTCGCGCAGGATGTGGTGCTCCGCGCGCGTGGGGACCTCGTCGTAGTCGACGATGGCGATCGTGGGGTTCGCCTTGTCGCCCCCCGACTGGCGGTAACAGGTGATCAGCGTCTCGAGCAGCTTCACGCAGGGCCGCGGGCGATGAATCGTGAACGACTTCTGAAGCTCACGCATCACACCGAGCTCGAGAAAGACGTCGGCGAGGACATCCGCGTAGCCAAGACCCGCCGGAGTCTCGGCGTTCAGCTCGACAAAAGCGTACGAAGTCGGGGTCAGGAATGAATCGAGCCTCGACAAAGGTGAGGGTGAAGCGACGCCCGGATCGAGAGCCACGAGCTCACGCTCTTCGGCTGTGAGGCCGACCAGATCGTGGAGTGCGGGGCCGAGGGCCCGCCAGGCTTTGATCGTGGCGCTGTAGATCCCGCGTGCCGCTGCGCGCACATGGTCGTAGTCCTCACGGTCCACGAACTGGGGCATGGCGAAAGGGCACAGCACTCTCCCCCCAAACGTCGCGGCTCTCGCGCGGAGACGGGTTTCGAGGTGGTCTTCGATCTCCTGTGCCAGCGCACCCTCGTCCCGGAGCAGGCTCGTGTACAGGTCCACGGCGGCCACGGACAGCGAGGGCATGGGGCGATTGTATGCGAGGATCAACGCGTGATCCTGGAGACCGAAAGGCTCATTCTTCGCCCTTTTCGCGAGGAGGACATCGAGGCCTACGCCGCGATGGGCTCAGATCCCGAGGTCATGGCGTTTCTGAGCGCCGATGGCGGCCTGCTTTCCCGGGCCGATGCCTGGCGTCAGATGGCGATGTTTCTCGGGCATTGGGAACTGCGCGGATTCGGAACGTGGGCGGTGGAAGAACGCGGCACGGGGGCCTTCGTCGGCCGCGTGGGGTTTCACTATCCAGAAGGCTGGCCCGACCGCGAACTCGGCTGGACGATTGGACGGAGTTTCTGGGGGAAGGGTTATGCGAGCGAGGCCGCTCGCGCCTCAATCGCCCACGCCTTTGGACCCCTCGGCTGGTCCCATCTGGTGAGTCTCATCCATCCCGACAATCACCGCTCGGCGCGAGTCGCCGAACGTCTCGGCTACCACGTCCACGGGTCCGCGGAGGTTCGCGGACTTCACCTCACCATGTATCGGCTGGATCGTCCCAAGAGTTAGCGATAGCGCGCGGCTTCGAGTCCGAGAAGGCGGTCGCAATCCTCGGCTGAAAGCTCTCTCGCCCCCCCAAGAAGCCGCGCCATCAAAGCCACGCGCGCCACCTGTTCGAGTGTCTCCATGCGCTGATGGGCCTGAGCGAGAGTCGCGCCCACGGCCACGGCTCCGTGGTTCGCGAGAAGCGCCGCGTGGCCGTCCTTGAGATCCCGCGCCACGAGATTCGCGAGCTCCGCGGTTCCCGGCGTGGCATAAGGGATCAGGGGAACGGCGCCGAGCACCACCACCGATTCAGCCAGGATTCTCGCGTCGATCGGGAGATGGGCCACCGCGAAGGCGGTGGCGGTTGGGGGATGGGCATGAATGATGGCCTGCACATCCATCCGGCTCCGATAGATGGCGGCGTGCATCTTGTCTTCCGACGACACCGCCGGGCAGCCGGATGCCTGCTTCCCCTCATCATCGACAAACAGGACCTGCTCGACCGTCAGTGCGCCTTTGCTCACGCCCGCCGCGGTGACCAGGTGGCCGTCCTGAACGCGCACCGAGATGTTTCCCTCATTGGCGGTCACGAGGCCTTTTTCGTACAAGCGCCGGCAGACCTCGACGATCGCGGCGCGGTCGCTCTCGTGACTCATGGGCGTCAACTTACCGCATCGGCGCTCCCGCGTCCCGGGCTGCGAGGGACGCGCGGCGCGAGCGTTGTCAGGACGGCCTGAATCCCTTGGGGGCCGAAGTAACATTGGCCCCATGACCGCGCTCGATCAGACCGATTCCGACGTCGCCCAGGCCATCAAGAATGAAGTGCGGCGCCAGGGCGCCCAGCTTGAGATGATTGCGTCCGAGAACTTCGTCTCCGAGGCCGTGCTTCAGGCGATGGGGACGGTGCTCACCAACAAGTACGCCGAGGGGTATCCCGGGAAGCGGTACTACGGCGGATGCGAATTCGCGGATGTCATCGAGGACCTCGCCCGCGACCGCGTGAAGCAGCTTTTCGGCTGCGATCACGCGAACGTACAGCCGCATTCGGGCGCCCAGGCGAACATGTCCGTCCTCGTCGCGAGCCTGAAGCCGGGTGACACGATCATGGGCATGGATCTCTCGCACGGCGGCCACTTGAGCCACGGCCATCCCCTCAACTTCTCCGGTCTCTACTTCAAGATCGTCCCTTACGGCGTCCGCAAGGAAGACGAGCGGATCGACATGAACGAGCTTCGCGCCAAGGCGATCGAGACGAGGCCGAAGATGATCATCTGCGGCGCCTCCGCCTACCCGCGCACCATCGACTTCGCCTCTCTCAAGAAGATCGCGGATGAAGTCGGCGCTTTGCTCATGGCCGACATCGCGCACATCGCGGGGCTGGTGGTGACCGGTCTCCATCCCTCGCCCGTGCCGCACGCGGACTACGTGACCACAACCACCCACAAGACCCTTCGCGGTCCGCGCGGGGGACTCGCGATGTGCAAGGCGGCGCATACGAAGGATCTCGACCGCGCGGTGTTCCCCGGAGTGCAGGGCGGGCCGTTGATGCATGTGATCGCGGCGAAGGCGGTGGCTTTCAAGGAAGCGCTTCAGCCTGACTTCAAGGTTTACCAGCAGCGAGTGGTGGCGAATGCAAGCGTGCTCGCGAAGACCATTGCCGACGAAGGCTTTCGGATCGTCTCGGGCGGCACGGACAACCATATGGTGTTGATCGATGTCTTCTCCGGCGGTCTCACCGGGAAGGTGGCCGAGAAGGTGCTCGAACATGCCGGAATCACGGTCAACAAAAACACGATTCCTTTCGACCCGAATCCGCCGATGACGGCCTCAGGTGTTCGCGTGGGCACCCCGGCGCTCACCACGCGCGGCATGGGCACCGCGGAGATGGAAGAGATCGGGCGGATGATCGGCAAGGCCCTCAAAGGCGCGGACAACGAAACCACAATCGCCGAAGTCCGCAAGTCGGTCGAGACGCTCTGCGCCCGCTTCCCCCTGTACGCCTCGCTATTGACCCCCACTCCTGCGTGATCAGGGCTCGTCATTGCGAGGAAGCTCATCGGACGAAGGCCACGAAGCAGCTCGTCGAACGAACGCGTCCGTCATTGCGAGGAAGCTCATGGAACGCAGGGCGAGCGCGCAGCCTGGCCTCGGGCCACGAAGCAGCTCGTCGAACGAATGCGTCCGTCATTGCGAGGAAGCTCATGGAACGCAGGCGACGAAGCAATCTCGCAGGCTTGGTAGCGGTGGCCCGCGTGGCCGGCAGAAAGCGGCGCGCCTGCACGCGCGCTTCGAGTGACGCTACGGCCAAGGCACCTGGGCGTTCCCCTCGTCTCCGTGAGCCGCATGGCGTCTCTTATGAACCAGCGGAGCTGCCGCTCCGCAAAGACCCCAAAGGAGCCTCGCGGCTCACTGCGCTCGGGGAACGGTGCCTTGGCCTTCGCGCTCGCGATTCCGCGTTCTTCCAGCCCCGAACACCGCCCGGCCACGCTTCGTTCTTAAGGGTCGCAACGGTCGCATGCGCCTAGACGCCAATTTCTTTGGCCCGGGCGGCCGGCT
>JAYUUU010000323.1:0-4399 GCA_043754395.1 Vicinamibacteria bacterium | reverse complement strand
GGCCGAGCAGTACCTCACGTGGTTCATTCCAGCACTATTCCTCCAGTTCCCCATGGTCGCGATGGGCGCCGCCCTCCGCGGGATGGGCGACATGAAGATCCCCACCCTCATCCAGATCGGCACGCTGGTGATCAACATCGTCCTCGCGCCGACGCTGATGTTCGGCTGGATCAGCGGCCATCCGCTCGGTGTCGCGGGCACGGCGATCGCGTCGCTCGTGGCGGTGGCCGCAGGATGCGTGGCATTAACGCTGTACTTCCGCCGGCCTTCGAGCCCTCTCAAGTTTCATCGCGATCAGTGGGAGCCCGACCTGAAAATGTGGTGGTCGATGCTGAAGATCGGCGTGCCCGCGGGCGGCGAGTTCGCCTTGATGTCCGTCTACGTCATCCTCGTCTACGACATCATCCGGCCCTTCGGCGCCGCGGCTCAGGCCGGTTTCGGCATCGGCGCGCGGGTGATGCAGTCCCTCTTCCTCCCCACCGTCGCGATCGCCTTCGCCACCGGACCCGTGGTGGGCCAAAATTTCGGCGCGCGACAAGCCCAGCGGGTTCGCGGGGCGTTCCGAGCGGGTGCTTTGATGAGCTCGGTCATCATGGTGGTGCTCACCATCCTCTGCCACATCGCGCCCGCCGCGATGATCCGGGTCTTCAACTCGGATCCCCAGGTCGTGGCTTACGGAGCCGACTACCTCCGGATCATCAGCTGGAACTTCCTCGCCTCGGGCCTGGTGTTCGTGAGTTCAAGCGTCTTTCAGGGAATGGGCAACACCCTCCCCTCACTCGCCACGTCGTTTCTGCGCCTCATCGTCTTCGCAGCTCCCGCATACGTGCTTTCGCACCGCCCGGGCTTTCGCCTGGAACAGGTGTGGCATCTCGCGGTGGCCGCGGTGGCCCTTCAGTTCGTGGTGAACATGGCGCTTTTGAAGCGCGAGTTCAAACGCCGTCTGAACTTCGTGCTTCAGCCCGCAGGCGAGGGCATCTAGCAGTCCGCGGCGAAAGTATGCCGCAGCACCGAGAGCGCGCCAGCCTGGCCTCGGGCCACGAGCGATGCGCCCGGCTGGCGATGAGCCGAGGGGCCCGAATATCGGGAATATTCGGGCTCCCGAGCGAAGAAGCCAGGCGGGATGCAGCGTTCGTCGAATGCCGGCAGACTTTCGCCGCGGGCTGCTTGGCCCCCGCCTGAGACTGCGTGCGCGCTAGAAGACGTAGCGGAGAGCGGCCTGGAGAATGCGCGGGGAATACGCGGAAGCCCCGGTGGTGATTCGCCCGAAATTGACGTTTGCGATGTCGGTGTTCGGGAAATTGTAGAGGACCGCGTTCGTCACGTTATAGGCCTCGATCCGCACGACAAGCCGGTGCGTCGAAATCGGCTTGAAGGTCTTCGAGAGAGCCAGATCGAGTGTCCTCACGCCATCACCGAAGAACGCGTTACGCGGTGAGAGGTTGCCCGCGGCATAGTCCTCGGGAGTCGCGCGGCGGAAAGCGGTCACCGGGAGTTTGGTTGTCGAAGTGTTGGGGTCGTTCACCACCACGCCGATCAGGGATTGATCCACGAGCACCGGCCGGCCCTCGGCGAAGCCGTCGAAGTTTGTGTCGATACCGCCGCTGTCGATGACGGTGAAGGGCGTCCCCGACGCGAGCTTGAGGGTGAAGCCGAGGCTCCATCCGCCCAGGACCTGGCCCACGAGGTCCTTGCGGTCGGCGAAGACGGGCAGGCGATAGAAGCCGCTCAGGGTGAACCGATGAGGCGTGTGAAAGCGTGAGTGTCCCTTGGTGAGTTTCGCGTCGGGGCCGAGCTGGTTGGAGTCGCCGGCGCCCACGAAGGTCGCTTCGGACGTGGTGTCCTTGGCCACCGAGCGCGTGTAGTTCATCTGGAAGTCGAGGCCATCGCTGAAACGCTTCAGCCATTCGAACTGAACGCCGTCATACCAGGACTGAGCCTGGTTCGAGACAACCGTGTTCGTGTTGTAGCGCGCGTCGGGGCGGCGATCGTTCGTCCTCGGCACGCGAGCCGAGATCTCGTTCGCGGCGATTGGAACCGGCACCGGGCAGGTGGCGGTCAGGGCGACGCCGACGGTGCCCGTGCCCGCGCACAGGTAGTCGGCGGCCAGCACGAACGTGGAACCCGGAGCACCCGGGGCCACCGGAAGGTTGGAGAGCGAGTACCGCAGCATGTCCTTGCCCCGCGTTCCCGTGTAGGTCACACGCAGGGACGAGTTCCAGGGAATCTTGCGCTCGAGGGTCAGGTTCCACTGGTGCGTGTAGGGCATGCGCAGGTTCGGATCGATCTCGGTGAGGGTCACGCGCGCGGTCTGGGCTCCGCCCGGCTGGAAGACGAAGCCGTTTGTGGGATCCGCGAGGTTCGTGGACCCGGTGAAGGCAAGAGACGCCGCATTCGGCGGATTGGTGCGGACCGAGGCGCCGCCCTGCGAGAAGATCGACTGGAAGAGACGCCCGTGGTAGATGCCGTACCCGCCGCGCATCGAACCGTTGCCGGGACCGCCGAAGATCTTCCCGATGATGCCGCCGTCCTTGTTGGGGGCCCAGGCGAAGCCGAGGCGCGGCTCGATGTTGTTCTTGTCGGTTTTGTAGCCGTAGCTGATCCGGTTCTGCGCTTCGGTGGGCGCGCCCGCGATCTCATAGCGCACACCGAGGTTCAAAGTCACGTTCGGGCGGACCTTGAAGTCATCCTGAAGGTAGAAGTTGTACTCCTTGATCCTGTTCTCGAGGAAATCGGGGCCATAAGCCTTGGTGTAGGTCGTGACGCAGCCGTCCATAAAGGCCGCGTAGGAGGACGAGTAGGTGGTACCGCCGCAGACGCTGGTGAAGTTCCAGAAACCGCGATGGAAGCTTTGCGAGACGTCATCGAGCTGGGAGATGCGGATGTCGGTGCCCATCTTCAGGGCGTGCCGATTCCCCATCAGTGTCGTGAAGTTGTAGACGAACTGATGGTCGAGCTGATCGCGCAGGATCGGGAAGTTTCCCGCGTTGCCGATGATCGAGCCCGCCACCGGAGTGCCCGCGAAACGGATGATCGGCGTGGTGTTGCCGCCCTTGATCTCGACGTTGGTGTCGCGGACCCCGAGACCGTAGCGGAGTTCTCCGGTGGCGCGGGGCGAGAAGGTGCGGGTCCAGGTGATGCCGAAGTTCTTCTGATTGTTCCGCTGCTGGGTCGCCTCCCCGATGATGATGTCTTCGTTGGTAAAAAGCTGTTTGGAAAACTGGAACCGCGCGGTGACATGGTCCCTCGACGAGACGTTGTAGTCGAGACGACCGCTGTAGTCGCGGACCGGTTGATCAAAGTCGGCTACATCCACATACGTGCGGTTGCTGCGGTTGAGAGGGTCGTTTGGAGTGAGTGTCCCAAATCGCGCGATCACCGACTCGATGAAGGCGCGGTTCGCCGGCGTGTCGTTGCCGCGGGTCAAACGCGGCAGAGCCTTGTCGGCGGCGGTGATCAGGTCGCGAGTGTAGGTGCCCTCGCCCGACCTGCGTGCGTGCTCGATAGAGACGAAGGCAAACAGTTTGTCCTTCATAAGTGGGCCGCCGATCACCGCGCCAAATACGTTGCGCGCGTTGATCGGCTTCGGCGCAGGAAACGGCGCAAAGAAACTTCGCTCGTTGAAGTCGTTGTCCTGTCTCGAGTAATACGCCTCACCCTTCACCGCGTTCGTCCCCTGCTTGGTCTGTACGAGGACCACGGCGCCGTAGCCGCGGCCGAACTCGGCAGAGTAGGAGTTCGAGACGACCTGGAACTCCTTGATGGTCGCAAGCGGCACGCCCTGGCGGTTCTGGTTTTCCGAATAGTCGTCGTTGTTGACGCCGTTGATCTGGAACGTGGCGCCGCGGGTGCCGGTCCCGGAGAAGTTGATCGACGAGCCGGAGGAAGCGGTCGGGTTGTTCTGGCCCGAGGTCGGGTTCTCGTTGAAGCCCGCGAACGTTTCCGCGAGCGAGAGGAACTGGTTCACGTTGTTCAGGTTCATGGCGGTGGGTTTCTCCATGATCTGGTCGGACGTGAGCGAACTCTGGATGGTGCCGGAGGTGGTGTTGATCCGCGGCGCATCCGCGGTGACCACGACTTCTTCGGCCACGGCCGGGGTCAGGGTGAAGTTCACGACGCTCGTGCTGTTGAGACGCACTTCGATTTCATTCACCTTGCGGCCGAAGCCTGCGAGGTCGGACGACACGCGGTAGCGGCCGATGGGCAGGAAAGGCATCTGGAAGAAACCCTGGCCGTTCGTGACCGTGGACCGACGCTGTCCGGTTTCCGTGCTGCGCAGATCGATGGACACGCCGGGCAGTCGGCCGCCCTGTGAATCCTGAACCGTTCCCTCGACCGTGCCGCTGACGGTCTGGGCCGAGGCCATGGAAACCCCGAGGCTGAACGCCGCGGCCAGAAG
>JAYUUU010000322.1:0-2328 GCA_043754395.1 Vicinamibacteria bacterium | reverse complement strand
TGGAAGGCTCGCGCGTTCAGCTCCGAGGTACTAAGTGGTATCGGCCGTCCGGTGCACGACCTTCAGACTCTCACCGAGATCTTCGACCGGCTCGCTGGGGAGCGTTTCGAAGCCTCCCGCCTGGCGCACCTGCACGAGGTGCTCACCGCGCACGGGGAGCCACCATCGCGGCCCATCTCAAAGCTTGGACGATGGCTCGAAATCCACGAATCGAAGAGCAATGTGTTCTTCGCGGTCATCTCCTTCTTCCTTTTGTGGGACCTCCAGCTCGCGGCCGCGATCGAGGGCTGGCGCCGTCGCCACGGTCATGACGTGACGCTCTGGTTGAAGGCACTCGGTGAGGTCGAGGCGCTCGTGAGCATCGGCGCTTATGCGTTCGAGAATCCCGCCGATCCCTTTCCGACTTTCGAAGACAGGGGGCCGCTCTTCGAAGGCACAGGCATCGGCCATGCCCTTCTGCCCGTGGCCCGCGCGGTGCGCAACGATGTCCGTCTCGACGCTTCTTTGCAGATGCTCGTTATCACCGGATCGAACATGTCCGGGAAGAGCACACTCCTCCGGACGGTCGGAATCAACACTGTGTTGGCCCTGGCCGGCGCGCCGGTGCGCGCGCTATCGCTGCGGCTTTCGCCCCTCGCGGTGGGCGCGTCGATCCGCATCCAGGACTCTCTGCAGGATGGCGAGTCGCGTTTCTACGCCGAGATCAAACGCGTGCGCCAGATCCTCGACATCGCGAATGGCGAGACGCCGTTGCTCTTCCTTCTTGACGAGATCTTCGATGGCACGAACTCCGCGGAACGTCGCGTGGGTGCGGAGGCCGTGGTCCGCTCTCTACTCGATCGACAAGCCATCGGCCTCGTCACGTCGCACGACCTCGCCCTGGCCGAGATCGCGGTGAGTCTGGCCCCGCGCGCGACAAACGTCCACTTCGAGGACCACCTCGAAGGGGATCGCATGGCCTTCGACTACAAGATCAAGCCGGGTCCGGTCGAAAGGGGCAATGCTCTCGGCCTGATGCGTGCGGTCGGACTGGAGGTCTAGTCGGGTTTATCGTCGCCTGCATGCACCCCCATCTCACCGTCGTCGATCATCCGCTGGTCAAGCACAAACTCACACTGATGCGCCGGAAGGAAACGAGCACCGCGCAGTTTCGCGCCTTACTCGCGGAGATCGCCCTCCTTCTTGGATACGAAGCGATGCGCAATCTGAAGCTCACCGAGGAGACGATCCAGACGCCGCTCATGGAGATGAAAGCGCCAACGCTCGAGGGCAAGAAGCTGGCGCTTATCGCGATCATGCGCGCCGGGCAGGGGCTGGTAGACGGGATGCTTCAGCTCGTTCCCTCGGCTCGCGTAGGTCACGTCGGTCTCTATCGCGACCCCAAGACGCTGAACGCGATCGAGTACTACTACAAGGTGCCTCAGCAACTCGAAGACCGCGACGTCTTTGTGTGCGACCCCATGCTCGCCACCGGCAACTCGGCGATCGCCGCACTCGACCGGCTGAAGCGGAACAAGCCCGGGTCCTTGAACCTCGTGTGCCTGCTTGCCTGCCCGGAAGGCATCGCGAATTTGGCGGCCGCCCATCCCGACGTTCCGATCATCACGGCGGCGGTTGACGAGAGACTCAACGACCACGGCTATATCCTGCCCGGGCTCGGCGACGCAGGCGATCGCCTGTTCGGAACCCGGTAAGCCGCGCTCAGGCGCACGGATGCCCTTCTCCTATTTCAATCGCCTCTCGGCGCCTGCCCGGAAGGTCTACCTCGCAAGCGACGCCATCAAAGAGGTGGCCCTGCCGAATGCGGAAATGGCGCAGCCCCTGCTGCCCATCCTTCGCGAGGCGCTCCTTAAAGACGACCACCGCGCGGTTTCGGCGGCGGCCGGCGCCCTGGTCCTGGCCCTCACGAAGCTCATGCGCGTTCCCGAGGTTTCGGTTGTGGTTCTCGCGGAAAGGCCACGCCGCAGGGGCAGCGAACTGCATGGCCTCTACACGGTGGCGCCGGGCCGCAAGCCCCAGATCAAGGTCTGGATGAGGACGGCAGCACTCGGCAAGGTGGTGGCGTTCAAGACCTTCCTCCGAACCCTCCTCCACGAGGTTCTCCATCACCTCGACCACACGCACTACAGGTTCCGCGACTCGTTCCACACCGCTGGCTTCTATTCGCGGGAATCGAGTCTTGTCCGTCAACTGATGGGAGACACCGGAAAGCCACCTGCGCCAATCGAACCTTGAACTGCGGGCTTCGATAGTCCCCCTCGCGAAACCGGCCCCTATACTGGCCGGGTTACCCTACGGGTCCGCTGCGGATCCTGAGTCGGGAAGCCC
>JAYUUU010000321.1:0-2834 GCA_043754395.1 Vicinamibacteria bacterium | reverse complement strand
TGCAGGACGACTTTGGGGTCGAGCAGCGGTCGGTTCTGCAAGGGGGCGTTACCTCGACATCATCGGAGATTCGAAGGTGAGGGAACGGCTTTCTCGAGCACGCGCTCCACGATGACGTCGGTGCTGACGCGCGCCGACTCGGCGGCGAATGTCCGGAGGAGGCGATGACGGAGGACGGGCTTCGCCAAAGCGCGGATGTCCTCGAAGCCCACGTGGGCGTGGCCGAGCATCAGAGCGCGGGCCTTGCCGCCGAGGATCAGGTATTGGGCGGCGCGGACGGATGCGCCGTACTCCACCCAGTTCTTCACGAAGTCGAGCGCTGTGGGCTCGCCCGGCCGGGTACTGCGGACGAGCCGAACCGCGTACCGGATCACGTCGTCGGCGACAGGGACGCGCCGGACAAGTTTCTGGAACTCGATGATGTCGTTGGCCCCGAGACTGGGCGTGAAAGTCACGGTGTCGATGATCGTCGTTCTCCTGATGACCTCCATTTCCTGGTCCTCAGGAAGATGGTCGATCACGATGTCGAACATGAAACGGTCGAGCTGAGCTTCGGGCAAGGGGTAGGTGCCTTCAAGCTCAATGGGATTCTGCGTGGCGAATACAAAGAACGGGGGGGCGAGCGTGAACGTCTTGCCCTGCACCGTGACGCGGCGTTCCTGCATGGCTTCCAAAAGTGCTGCCTGGGTCTTTGGCGGCGTGCGGTTGATCTCGTCGGCCAGGACTACGTTTGCGAACACGGGCCCGGGGGCAAACACCAGCGAGCGCCGGCCCTCGGCATCCTCCTGAATGATGTCGGTGCCGGTGATGTCTGACGGCATCAGGTCGGGAGTGAACTGAATCCGTGAGAACTTCAGGTCGAGAGTCTGCGCCATCGTGTGGACAATCAGCGTCTTCGCGAGACCGGGCACGCCCGTGATGATGCTGTTGCCGCCCACGAGCAGAGTCAGAAGGACCTGATCGAGCGCGTCCTCCTGGCCCACGATGCGCCGCGCCAACTCCTTGCGCACATGGCCCAGACCGCTTCTGAGCTTCTCCGCCAGTGCGATGTCGTCCGTGCTCTCAATCTCTGAAGTCATTCGCCTCCCAATGTTTCGATTCTGCCAGAGCCGTATTAGTGCGTCAGGCTGTAGATCATGTAGTTGACCCCGAGCTTGTAGGCGTCGTTGGACAAGTCGATCGGGACATAGCCCGTGTCCGACCATTCCCAGAATTCACCCATGTCGCCGTTGTAGTTCGCGACCACCATCAGGCGTTTTGTCGGGTCGTTGTCCTCGAAGATGCCGAAGTAGCTGGTCTGCATCCCACGGCCACCGAAATTGCGGCCAAAGCCGCCGCGACCGCCCGCACCCCCTCCACCTCCGCTCCGGCTCCTTGGGGGCTCCGCGATCTTGAAGAAGGAATCCCAGATGGGATGCTCCAAGGGGATCTCGATGAAGCGCGCCTCGGGCAGCACCTGGCGCATGTTCTCCTCGAGGATCAGTGTGGCGCGCTGGAAGAAGTCGTCGAAAATCACGAAGCCGCCCTTCTGGATGTAAGCGCGCAGGCTCGACGCTTCCTTTAGGTTGAGCTGCCAATAGCCCGGTTCGGATACATAGATCACGGGGTAGTCGAACAACGCAGGTTCGTCCAGGCCAACGATCACGGAGTTTTCATTGGGGTCGATCGTGGTGGTCTCGCGAAGGATCTTCATGAAGTGCTGGTCGGCGCGCGGGTAGTCGTGATTCCACTTGAGATCCAGGCCCCACTCATACCTTCCGGGGCCCCATTCCGACGGCCGGAACTTCACCCTGGCGAAGGTGAACTTGCCGTTGTAAGGAGCGTTCTCATAGGGAACATCGGGAGGTGCAGGAACGTCGGCGGCGTGCCCAAGGGTTGTGGCCACGAGGAGAATGATGGCCAGGGCGCGGTTATTCGTCATGGCTTCGTCTCCTCTCTATGGATCTTTAGCAGGAGTTCCTGAGCGCGGCCAAAACGGGGAGCGATTTCGAGCGAGCGCAAGACGCTGCGCTTCGCCGTGATGCGATCGCCGGCATCGAGATCGGCGAGGGCGAGTTGGAAATAGGCCTCGGCCTTGTCGACCGGTTCAAGTTCCACGATGGAGCGGCGGGCGTCCCGCGCGATAGCGGTTTTCCTGAGCGCTGTGGCAAGAGCGGCGCGGCGTTCATGCAGCCGCGCATCGAAGGGATAGATGAAGACGGAGGATTCGAGCACCGCGAGAGCCTCCTCCGGCCGGCCTTTGTCTTCAAGGAGAGTGGCGAGCTGTGCGCGCGCGGCGTCATGGTTCTCGTTTCTCGCGATGAGTGCCTGCAGCGCCTCTATCGCCCCCTGGGCATCGCCCTTCGCCGCTTTGATCTCGGCGATGGGGAAGTAGGGGCTTTCGTCTCCCGCCGATTCGGGCCACAAGCTCGCTGCGCGCTCGAGGTGCCGCAGGGCTTCGTCCGGCCGCTTTTCCCGGTAATTGAGTCGGCCCAGAAATGCGTGCGCGATGAAGTCGTTGTCGTCTTTCGCGATGCGAGCCTCGAGCGAGGCGCGGGTCTCGGGTTGTGGCGGGCCATCGGCCGAGGCGGCGGCCGTCGCGCGAATGACCGCAACCGGTTTCGCGAGCCGCGCCTTGAGTGCTCGCTGGAATTCCTCGTCCACCTGGTCCACCGTGCGGCCGAGTGCTGTTTCGAAGGCACTTTCGGTGGTGGCCCCCGTCGCGTACGCGATGAGGAGGTTGCGCAAACCCGCGATGCCGTGTCGCCCTTCGATGTGCTCCACCACCAGAGACGCCTGATAGTAGGAAAGGCTCACCTGTCCGGGGTGTTTGGGACGGACGAAGCCATTGTTCA
>JAYUUU010000320.1:0-5301 GCA_043754395.1 Vicinamibacteria bacterium | reverse complement strand
GGCGCTGGGATATGACCGCTCATTCGCACCCGTTGGTTTTCAGACATTCGAGGCGAGACCTTACACCGCGCGCAGGGCGTCTTGGTCGGGCCGCCCGGGCCCCTGGTTGGCTATTCGCCGGACATGAACGGATAACGCCAGTCGGTGGCGGGGGCGAACGTCTCCTTGATGGTGCGGGCCGAGACCCAGCGCATCAGGTTCATCTTCGAGCCGGCCTTGTCGTTGGTGCCTGAGCCACGCGCGCCGCCGAAGGGCTGCTGGCCGACCACCGCACCCGTGGGCTTGTCGTTGATATAGAAGTTCCCCGCGGCCTGCCTCAGCAGGTGGGTAGCTTCGGCGACGCCGCGCCGGTCACGCGAGAAGATCGCGCCGGTGAGAGCGTATGGCGAGGTCTGATCGACCAGGTTCAGGGTCTGGAGCCACTGGTCGTCGGGGTAGACGTAGTAGGTCACCACGGGCCCGAAGATCTCTTCACACATCATCCGCTCGCCCGGATCCGCGGATTCGACGAGGGTCGGCTCGATGAAGTAACCGGTCTCCTTGTTCGCTCCGCCGCCCGAAATGATCTTGTTGTGCTTGCGGGCGTGGTCGATGTAGCTCGCGATCTTGTCGAACGACGACTCAGAGATGACAGCACCCATGAAGTTGCGGAAGTCGGACGTATCGCCCACCTTGATGTCTTTCATGATCGCGACGGTCCGCTCGATGATGTCCTTTGCGAGCGACTTGGGCAGGTACACGCGCGAGGCCGCCGAACACTTCTGGCCCTGATACTCGAAACCGCCGCGGGCGATCGCCACCGCGACCTCCTGCGGGTTCGCCGAAGGGTGGGCGACGATGAAGTCTTTGCCGCCGGTTTCACCCACCAGGCGCGGGTAGGCCTTGTACTTCGCGATGTCGTTGCCAACGCGGCTCCAGATCGACTGGAAGACCGAGGTTGAGCCGGTGAAGTGAACGCCGGCCAGATCAGGGGAGGAAAGGAGGACGTCCGTGATCATGCGCGAGTCGCCGGAAACGAGGTTCACGACTCCGGGAGGCATGCCCGCCTCTTCGAGCACGTTCATGATCACCCAGGCGCTGCGCATCGCGGTGTGTGCTGGCTTCCACACCACAACGTTGCCCATGAGAGCGGGTGCGGTGACGAGGTTGCCGCCGATCGCGGTGAAGTTGAAAGGCGAGATGGCGTAGACGAAGCCTTCAAGCGGCCGATAGTCTGTCTGGTTCCACATGCCTTCGCTCGAGATGGGCTGCTCTTTGAGCAGCTCCTGCGCGAACGAAACGTTGAAGCGGAAGAAGTCGGCAAGCTCGCACGCTGCGTCGATCTCAGACTGATGGATCGTCTTCGACTGGCCGAGCATGGTCGCGGCGTTGATGTCGGCGCGGTATTTGCCGGTCAGGAGGTCGCCCGCGCGGAGGATCACCGCGGCGCGCTCTTCAAACGACCACGATCCCCAGCTCTTCTGCGCGCGCTTGCTGGCATCGATCGCGGCCTGGATGTGGGCGGCGGTCGCTTCATGCGCGTCGGCCAAAACGTGGCGGTGATTGTGAGGCGAAACGACACTCGACTTCTTCCCGGTAGCGATCTTCTGACCGTCAACCACCACGGGGATATCGACCCGCTCGGCCGCCATCGACTTGAGCCGTGCCTTGATCTCGGCCCGTTCAGGGCTCCCGGGAGCGTAAGTCTTGACCGGTTCGTTGCGGGCCTCGGGGACGCGGCGGATTGCGGTGACGCTCATTGGGGTGCTTGGCTCCTTGGATTGGCTTTTGGCTCGTCGTCTCAACGCATTGCGCGGTGCAGCGGTCTAATCTCAACAGATGGTCGGGAATCCGGTCTGTTGGCTTGACAGCCGGGTTCGGAACGCTCATTATCGCTCAGGATCCGGCGACGCCCTACAGAGCCGGACGCTACGTTCACCAAGGTTCAGCTGATTGAACTCGGAGGTCGTCTATGGGTCTCACCGCGTCAGAACTCGCTCGAAAGACAGCACTTCATGCGCTGAATCGGCTGGGCTTCGGCCCAAAGCCGGGTGATGTGGAGGCCGTTCTCGATCGTGGCATTGAAGATTGGCTGAACGATCAGCTCGAGCCTCGGCCGGATGGGGCTCTCGAATCGCGCCTCGCCCCCCTGAACAACACGCTGCGACTGTCGACCACCCAGGTGCTCGTGACGTACGCCGATTCGGGGAACCTCGCTTCCTCGGTCCAGGCCTATCTGGACAACTTCCACACCGCGAAGATCATCCGTTCGGTTCACACTACGAACCAGCTCGAAGAGGTTCTCGCCGACTTCTGGTTCAACCACTTCAACGTCAATATCAACGACGGGTTCGTCCGGTATGCGATCCAGTCGTACGAACGCGACGCCATCCGCCCCAACGCGATGGGGAAATTCGAGACGTTGCTTCGGGCCACCGCCGAACATCCGGCGATGCTCTACTACCTCGACAACTACCTCTCCACCGGGGCGCGGACAGTGAACGGGCGGCTGATTCAGGGTCTGAACGAAAACTACGGCCGTGAACTTCTCGAACTCCACACAGTCGGCGTGGACGCCGGATACACCCAGGCGGACGTCTACGAGGTCTCACGCGCCTTCACGGGCTGGGGCATCGACAATCTCGGCCGCGGCGGCAACTTCCGTTATCTGCAGACATCGCACGACACGGCTTCGAAGAGCGCTTTCGGGCTTCAACTCGCAGCGGGAGGACAAAAGGACGACGGCGAGCGCGTTATCAAGTACCTCGCGACCCATCCGCACACCGCCCGTTTCGTCTCCACCAAGCTGGCGCGCCGTTTCGTCTCCGACAATCCCCCACAGAGCGTGATCGACCGCATGACCCAGGCGTGGCTCGCGAGCGAGGGCGACATCAAGACCGTCATGAAGGCGATGATCGGCTCTTCCGAGTTCTGGGCCGAAGCGTTCAGCCCGGCCGGCAAGCCGAAGACGCCCTTCGAATACGTCATCAGCTCGGTGCGCGCGGTGGGCGGGGACGTGACCGCGGCCAACCGTGGTCTCACCGCCTATCTCTCGCAGATGGGACAGCCGCTCTACCAATGTATTCCGCCCACCGGTTATTCCGACCTCGGCTCCGATTGGTTGAACCCCTCGTCGCAGATCTATCGCATGAACTTCGCCCTCGACCTCGCCCAGGGCCTCGTGAATGGCGTGACCGTCAACGTGCGGAACTTCGCGCAAGGCGCCGACCTCACGAGCCCGTCCTCGGTGGCGAAGGCCGCGAACAGCGCGGTGTTCGGCAGCACGATCGGCCAGGGGACGCTCGATGCGGCCACGCGCGTCGACACGCGCATCACCAACCCCTCGTCGGCAGTGCGCGTTTCGGCACTGCTGCTCGCGTCCCCCGAATCCCAGGTCCGGTAGGAGAGTGCTATGAACATGCCCTTTGATCCCTCCCGCCGAATCTTCCTCCGGGGCGCCTCCGCCGCCGCGGTGGGCATCGGCTTTGGTCCCTCCGCACTGATGTCGAGAACCGCCCAGGCGGCTACCGGCCAGAAGGTCTTCGTCCAGGTCTTCATCCGCGGTGGCGTCGACACCCTCAACATGGTCGTGCCCTACGGAGAGGCGGACTACTACAACATCCGAGGCGCCATCGCCATTCCGCGTCCCGGCCAGACGGGTGGAGCGCTGCGGCTCGACGACACGTTCGGCTTGAACCCGCTGCTCGGCGACCTGATGCCGCTTTGGAACGACGGGCGCCTCGCCATCGTCGATGCGGTGGGGAACGTCGATCTTTCCCGCTCGCATTTCGACGCGCAGGACTTCATGGAGACGGGCACGCCGGGGAACAAGAACACGGCCACCGGCTGGCTCGATCGCGCCCTCAAAATGATGCCGGGCAGCAGTGTCTCCGAGGCGGTCGCTTTCCAGTCGCAACTCCCGCGTTCGTTCATGGGCCCGGAACCGGTGCTCGTCGCGACCAACCTGACCACGTTCAACCTCAAGGTCGGGACCAACTGGCGCACCGAGGCTGAGACCGCTCTCCGCGGGATGTATGGGTCGCGCCAGGACGCTATCGGGAAGGTGGGCCGCGAGACGTTTGAGGCCATCGATACGATCGTCCGGTCGCCTGTGCTGAGCGTGGGGCCGGCGAACGGCGCGGTGTACCCCAACGCATCCATCGGAACCTCGCTGCGTCAGGCTGCGCAGATCATCAAGGCCGGCCTCGGCACTCGCACGATCTTCGTAAGCGTCGGGGGTGCCTTCGATACACACTCGGGTCAGCTCGCGGCGCATCAGACGGAACTGCCCCGCATTGGTGGCGCGCTCGCAGCGTTCTCACAGGATCTCGGCCCGCTGATGGATGACGTGGTCCTGATGCTCGTCTCTGAGTTCGGGCGCACCGCGTTCGTCAACGGCTCGGCCGGCACCGACCACGGCTCGGCAAAGGCGGTGTTCGTGATGGGCGGTAGCGTGCGTGGCGGGCGTCTTATGGGCCGCTGGCCGGGTCTTTCGAATTCGCAGCTTTATCAGACGCGCGATCTCGCGACCACCACGGATTTCCGCGACGTTTACGCGGAAGTCGCCCGGAAGCACCTCGGCCTCACCGACATGTCGACACTGTTCCCCGGCTACAGCCCCAGTGCCGGCGTTGGACTGCTCGCCTGACGGCCTCGATTTACCCGAGCCGTCGTCCTCGTCCTCATCCTGACCACGTCCCCCCCACCTAGTGAAGGAACCCTTTCCAATGAAGACGGCCAGTGTCTTGCAGCGCCTCATGGGTATGGCTGTCGCGGGCCTTCTTTTGACCGCTCCCCCCGCGAAGGCTCAGGATCCCGGCGGTCCGGCGAAGTCTGAGGAGGGCAAACTCGGCCTCTACGCCGGGTACGCTTTCTTCAAGGCCGATGACGGGAACCTGCATGGCCTTCGCCTATCGCCGGAGTACCGACTGAATGGTCTCGTCTCGGTCGTTGGCGACTTCTCGATGGAGAAGGGCACGATCGCCTCGAGCGACACCACTCTTACGACTTACATGGGCGGTGTTCGGCTGAAGCGCGGGATCGGTTCCATCAGCGTGTTCGTGCATGCGCTGGCCGGGGGCGTGCGGACATCCTCGTCGATCAGCCCGTTCGGCGGGGTCACGATCTCAGTCGCCGACTCGGGCCTGGGCCTCGATGGCGGCGGCGGGGTCGAGTTCAAGATCACGGGCGCCCTCAAGATGAGAGTGGGTGCTGACTACCTGCGCCGGAAGATTGACATTGCCGGCGGCAAGAGCCAGAACCAGAACGATATTCGCGCCACCGTCGGCGTCGTGTTCTGACGGCCGCACGAAAGTAAGGCCG
>JAYUUU010000319.1:0-3632 GCA_043754395.1 Vicinamibacteria bacterium | reverse complement strand
GTTCATCTGATTCACGACGACTGGCCGATCCTCGCCGATGGCCGAGTGAACCATGTCGGCGAGCCCGTAGCCTTGATCGCGGCCCCGACGCTCGCTCGTGCGCGCGCCGCCGCGAAGCTCGTCAATGTTACCTACGAGGCGCAAACGCCGGTGCTCGATCTCGACGCAGCCCTCAAGGGCGATCCGAGAACCCACGGACGCCCCAACGAACTGGCGAAGTGCGACATCAACCACGGAAGTGTCGAGACCGGTTTCGCCGAGGCCGACGTGATTGTCGAAGGCGAGTACGAGACCGGGCATCAGGAACACGCCTACATCGAGCCCCATGGTGTGATCGCGACACCGGCACTTGGAGCAGACTCCTCTTTCGAGGGCATCGACATCATCGGCTCGCTCCAGTGCCCGTACTACGTGCACAAGGCGCTCGCCTACCTTTTCGATCTGGGTGACGCGGCAATCCGCGTCCGTCAATCCGTCACCGGAGGAGGCTTCGGCGGCAAGGAGGACTACCCTGACATGATCGCGGCTCACGCGGCGCTGCTTGCCCGGGCGAGCGGGCACGCGGTCAAGATCATCTACGAGCGGCAGGAAGACATCATCGCCACCACGAAGCGCCATCCCTCGCGCGTCCGTCACCGGACCGGAGTGAAGCGCGATGGGACTCTGGTGGCGATGGAGATCGACGTCCTCCTCGACGGCGGCGCCTACATCACACTCTCCCCCGTCGTCCTCTCACGCGCCGTCCTTCACGCGGCCGGAGCTTACTCATGTCCCAACGTACGCATTCGAGGACGTGTCCTCGCTACGAACACGGCGCCCAATGGGGCCTTCCGCGGTTTCGGCGCTCCGCAGAGCCTCTTCGCGGTGGAACGGCAGATGGACAAGATAGCCTCGACCCTCGGGCTCGACCCGTACGTGGTGCGTTTCCGGAATGCCTATCGCGAAGGGGGCGTCACACCCACGGGCCAGGTGCTCAAGGAAAGCGTCAGCGCAGTCGCCGTCCTGGAGAAGGCGAAGGCGGCCACGCGCTTCACCGAGCGTCACACGACAAACAGACTCGCGCGCGGCGCTCGAGAAGATGATGGCCGGCCGCTTCAGGGAATCGGCCTGTCCCTTTTCTGGCACGGCTCCGGCTTCACCGGCAACGGCGAGAGACGCATGATGTCGAAAGGCGCCGTACGGCTGCGGTCCGATCTCAAGATCGAGGTTCTCTCTTCGTCGACCGACTTTGGCCAGGGTACAGAGGGAATCTTCCGACAAATCGTGGCTGATGCCTGCGGGGTCAACCTCAACGATGTGGTCGTGCACGTTCCCGATACTGCCGCGGTCCCGAACTCCGGCCCCACCGTGGCCTCACGTACGGTGATGGTGGTGGGGGGTCTGTTGAGCCGTGCGGGCGGCAAACTTGCCGCGGCCTTGTGCACCTTCGCGGCCCACCAAGCTGGGTTGGCCCCGTTCGCGGTCGTCCTGCGCGATGGGCAGTTCGAGACCGAGCAGGGCCGAACGCCTTTCGCGGAAATCGCGAGGCGGTATGTAGCACTGCAGGGACCACTCGACTGCGAGGCCACGTTCGAGCCGACACACGGAAGCACGTTCGACGAGGCGACTTATCGCGGCGACGCATACGCCGCCTATGGCTGGGGCGCCAACGTGGTCGAAGTCGAAATCGACCCGGACACCTTCATTACCAAGATCACGAAACTCACCACGGTCAGCGACGTCGGGCACGTCGTGCACCCCGTGATGTGCGCGGGACAGGTCGAGGGAGGGACGCTTCAGGCGCTCGCCTGGGGGTACTTGGAAGAAATCAAGATGAAGGACGGCCGATATCTCAACGACCGGCTGCAGACCTACCTCATCCCGACCATGGCCGACACGCCCGACATGGACACCATCCTCCTCGCAAACCCGACCACGCACGGCCCGTTTGGAGCCAAGGGTGTGGGCGAGCTACCGATGGACGGCGGCGCTCCCGCCCTTCTTCAGGCGATCGAGAACGCGACAGGGATAGCGCTCTCCCGAATCCCCGCCACCCCGGAGAGAGTGTTCGAGGCCTCCCGGACCAAACGATCATGAGTATCCGCTACAAGTTCACCGTCAACGGCAAGCCCGCGGAGGTCGAGGGACCGCCGATGGCCCGCCTGCTCGATGTCCTGCGCCGCGACCTCGGCCTCACCGGCTCGAAGGAGGGGTGCGGCGAGGGCGAATGCGGCGCCTGCACCGTCCTCCTGAATAAGGAAGCGGTCTGTTCGTGCCTGGTGCCACTTTTCCAGGTCGAAGGCGCCTCGATCACGACGATCGAGGGCATCTCTCCCGATGACAGGGTGACGGAGCTGCAACGGGTCTTCGCGACCGAAGGGGGCGCCCAGTGCGGGGCCTGCACGCCCGGGATGATCGTGACTATCCGTGCGCTGCTCGACCAGCATCCGCGGCCAACTCGAGATCAAGTCCGCGAATACGTCTCCGGGACGTTGTGCCGATGCACCGGCTATGAACGAATCTTTCGTGCCGTTGAGGTGTTGACCGGTCAGCGGCCGAGCGAGGGCGTTGCCGAGGCCCCGGCCCGCGAAGGATCGGGCGAATGACGCACGCTTGCTCGCCCACAACCCTGGCGGAGGCGCACGACGCCCTGCTGAAGGGTGCGATCAAGGTCGCGGGCACGACGGACCTGCTCGTGATCGATCACGCGAGCGGACGAGAGCACGCCTTTGTGCTGAACGTCCTCGGCATCGCCGAACTCCGAGGCATCCGTCTCACCGAAGACGCGCTGAGCATCGGCGCCGCTTCCACTTTCAGCGAGATCCGGCGCTCGCCTGAGATCTTAAAACACGCTCCGATGATCGTCGAGGCGGCCGCGACCATCGGCGCCGCGCAGATTCAGAATCGAGCGACGATCGGCGGCAACATCGCAAACGCCTCCCCCGCGGGCGACTCCCTCCCGGCCCTCCTCGCCCTCGGCGCTTTGATCGTCGTAGCTGGGCCCCATGGCCGTCGCGCGGTTCCCTACAACGCTTTCCACACCGGCTACCGGCAGACTGTTCTTGACCCAGCCGAACTCATCGAACGGGTGATCCTGCCTCTCCCCGCCCCCGCCGTCCAGGTCTTTCGCAAAGTCGGAACACGCGCCGCCCAGGCGATCAGCAAGGTCGTGGTGGCTTTCGCGAGCGATGCGCCGGTGCTACACACTCTCGCCAACGTGCGTCTCGCCATGGGCAGCGTGGCCGCGGTACCGCTGCGCCTGAAGGATGTCGAGGCGTTGCTCGAAGGCGCCATTCTCTCCCGCCCTCTGGCCGATGAGGCAGCCGCACTCGTCCAGCGGACCATTACACCCATCGACGACGTCCGTTCCTCGGCGGATTACCGGCGCCACGTGGCAGGTGCGGTGGTGCGGAGGCTTCTCCTCGATCTTCTGGAGCCCCAAAACACGTGACCGCCCCCATGAAGTCCGCAAAACGATCTCTCACTCCCGCCGCCGCGAAGGGCCTTCTGAAACCGCTTGGGAAAGCGTGGAAGGAGTATGTGACCGCTTTTCCGGGAGACCCGGAGGAGCGCCAGCCTGTTCACTCGGTCTATGGAGGCGCCCACCTCTTCAAGGCGGACACCGCGCGGAAGTTCAGCGAACTCTCCCTCAA
>JAYUUU010000318.1:0-7161 GCA_043754395.1 Vicinamibacteria bacterium | reverse complement strand
GCTTTTCCTCGCCCGCGACCGGGAAGGGGAGAAGCCGCTCTTCTACGCCGCGTCATCCGATCGGGTGCTCTTCGGATCCGAGATCAAGGCCATCCTCGCCGACCCTGATTTCAAGGCGGTGCCCGAGGTCAAAGCACTCCAGCACTACCTCGCGTATCAGTCGGTCCCAGCACCCTTGTCCGCGTTTCAAGGCATCCAGAAGCTCGGGCCGGCGCAATCGATGCTGGTCACACGGGCGGGTGCTAAAGACCCACACACCTATTGGAAGCTGTCTTACGCCGAGAAGCTGAAGGTTGAGACCCCGGCCGAAGAGGCAGCTCTTCAGGAAGAGCTCATCGAGCGATTGCGGGACGCGGTGCGGCAGCGGCTGATGAGCGACGTGCCGCTTGGGGCCTTCCTCTCGGGCGGTCTCGACTCGTCAATGATCGTCGCCTTGATGGCCGGGCTCATGGAACGTCCGGTGAAGACGTTCTCGATCGGCTTCGCGGACGATGCCTACAACGAGCTTCCCTACGCGCGCGTGGTGGCCGACCGGTACAAGACCGAACACCACGAATTCGTGGTCACCCCGGACGCGAAAGCGATCCTCGCCGACCTCGTATGGCACTACAACGAGCCCTTCGCGGACTCGTCGGCCATCCCGACCTTCTACGTGTCGAAGATGGCGCGCGAACACGTCACCGTAGCCCTGACCGGAGACGGCGGCGATGAGGCCTTCGGCGGATACTCGAGGTATGTGGGTCTCGACGAACCCACGGTTTCGGCGGGAGACCTCAAAGCGCTGCAGGGGACGCTCCCAAAGGGTCGAGCGGCCATTCCGGCTTACGAGGCGCAGTACTACTACAAGCTCACGCACTTCCACGAGCTCTATCAGCGAGACCTCTTCACCCCTCTCTTCGCGAGCAAGCTCAAGACGCCATCCTTCGAATGGATGGCCACCAAGTTCGCGGAAACTGACGCAGCCTCGCCGCTCGAAAAAGCGATGCAGGTAGATCTGCGTTTCTATCTGCCCGACACCCTGATGACCAAGGTGGACGTGGCGTCGATGGCGTATTCGCTCGAAACGCGCCCGCCGTTCCTCGACCATCGTTTTCTGGAATTCGCCGCGACGGTGCCCGCGCGGCTCAAAGTCGCTGAAGGCGTCACGAAGAAGATACTGAAGGACGCGGCCCGGCCTTATCTTCCCGAAAGCCTGATCCACCGGCGCAAGATGGGGTTTGGCGTTCCGATCGATCATTGGTTTCGGGGAGAGTTGCGCGAGTTCGTTCGCTCGACTCTCCTGAGCCAGAGAGCAAGAGAGCGGGGCTACTTCAATCCGGGCTACGTCGAGCAGCTCATTTCGAGGCACGAAGCGGGTGAATCGTGGCAGTATCCAATATGGAATCTGCTGATGTTCGAGTTGTGGCATCAGATGTTCATCGACAAGAGCCTCAGTCGAACCACTGCGAGGTAAGAGTTTGAACGGCGAGGACAAGGACGAGCTGCGGTTCGGTTTCGGACGCAACTGGGAGGACTTCATCCGGAAGAACTTCTCCGAGGAGCGGGTGGAGATCTCCCGGAAGCACCTGCTCGGTTTCCTCGAGCTCGAGAGTCTCAAGGGACGCTCCTTCCTGGATATCGGATGCGGCAGCGGAATCCATTCGCTCGCAGCCCACGGTTCGGGCGCCGACAGCATCTTCGGTTTCGACTACGACCAGAACTCCGTGAACGCGAGCCGGTTGTGTCACCAGCATGCGGGGCGGCCTTCGAACTGGACGATCACCCAGGGCTCGGTGCTCGATGAGACGTTCATGGAGACGAAGGTCCCCAAGGCGTCGCTCGTCTACTCCTGGGGCGTTCTTCACCACACCGGCGACGTCTGGAAAGCCATTCGCAACGCCGCGGGCCGCGTGGCCCCGGGCGGTCTCTTCTACATCGCCTTGTACTCCGCGGACGCCGACTGGCAACCATCGGCGGAGTTCTGGCTCGACGTGAAGCAGCGTTACAACCGCGCGGGCTGGTTTGGCCGCCAGAAGATGGTCGCCTGGTACATCTGGCGATTCATGATCGGCGGCGACTACAAAAACGTGCGCCCCACTCTCCGGCGCTTCAAGGAACACAAGCACAACCGCGGCATGAGTCTGCTGGTCGACATCCGTGACTGGCTGGGCGGCTGGCCGATGGAATACGTCAAAGACGCCGAGGTCGAGCGGGTCTGCGTGGAGCTGGGTCTCACACCGATCCGCACCAAAACCGGCGAAGCCTGCCACGAGTATCTGTTCCGTAGACCCGACTCTCCGCGATGAAGTCACCGGCCTGGGGCCCCGCTCTCCTGAGGGGGCTTGGCCCCATCATCGCCGGATTTCTCCTTCTGGCCGCGTGGGCCGAGATGACCGGGCAGCTCCACCTTGGGTGGATGCGGGTCCCGATTCAGGGGATCTACGATGACGGCGGCCACGCGTACGAGGGCCCGCTCGGAAGTGCCAGGTGGAGCTCCATCGACGGCCCTTCGCGGGCGGTCGTCCTCGAGTTAGGGGTTCCTCTTGGACCGGGGAACTCCGTCCATGACGACATACGTAAGGGGGGCGGGGGTCGATACAGTTTCTGGGGAGACAACATCTACCTGTCGGCCTCCGACAACAGCGATCCGCGAAGGAACGGCCGCCCTTACGAAGCGTGGGGGCCGGGACCATACTCGACCCCGCTCCGCGTCGCCCTGTTCGTCCTGGCCCTCGCTGCCCTGGTTGTGCTGCTGAAGGCTACCAAGCAGCGATTCGTGGTCACGGCGATCTCCTTGATCGCCGCGGCCGCACTGGTGACCGCCGTGATTCGATGGGTAGGGATTCCTTTCGAGGGGCGGATCGACCCTGCTTCCATCGCCTTTGACGCTGGTTCGGGGATCGGCGCGGCGCCCCTGCCGTTCGCCTCGTCCTGGCTGAGACCTCTGGCCGACGATGAAAGACATCCTCGACGGTCCGACCTGGAGTTGTTCGAGAACGGCAGTCCGCTCGGGCCGGCGCATGCGGATGCCGCCACTCTTTCGCGAGGCCACGGGGCCTATTCGCATATGGCAAGCGGTATTGACTTGACCTTCACGCCGTCTGACGGATCGGATCCCAGAAACAACGGACGCGCCTACACCTACCGCACTCGCCTCAGAACCTCACTGTGGAACCTGATCAATCTCGCTCTCGCGGGAGGTCTCGTTTTGTTGTGGAGCCTGGTCAAGCGGATGAAGATGCCCTCGATGGAAAAGCGTTCCCAAGCCGCCCTGGGCGGGCAGAGTTTCCTGAACGTCCTCGCTTATCTGAACATGCTGGGGTGGATCTGCGCTGGGATTTTGACGCTGTGGCTGGTCGGCAGCGGACTCTCACCGGGGGTTGCCGCGTGGGCGCCGCTGCAGATCCCAGGTTTCGGCCGCGCCGTTCTCGAGGCCGACAGGCTCCTCCCCGCGACCCTGCTGCTGCTCGCCTTCCTGGGACATCTCCTCATGCCAAGAGCCACCGCGGAGCCCAGGCGACTGGGCCCCCTAGCTCTGGTGCCCTTTATCTTCGCTCTCGGTTATTTCTGCTCGATCTACCGGACGGACTCTCTTTACGGCCTCGACCACGACCCCAATTCGAACTTCCTTGGATACTTGCCCCATTCGGACGCCGCGGACTACTACGAAGGTGCTCGATACCTCATCGACAAGGGCGACCTCTCGGGCTTCGCCGCACGGCGACCCGCAAACGCCGCGTGGCTCGCGATCCGTCTCGCCGCCATGGGCCATCTCACGGAGGCAACGCTTGCCCAGGTGGTCCTCGTTGGCATCGCGGCGGCGTATCTCGGCTTCGTCGTGTGGCGACTCTTCGGGCCCTGGAGCAGCATGGCCGTTGTGGCGCTCGTCTACGCTTATTCCCGCCTCTTTTTCACGACGACGCTGAGCGAAGCCGCGGGCATCAGCCTGGGCGCCCTCGGAACGGCGCTGGGACTCCTCGGCTTAAGGAGCGAGAAGAGGTGGGTCTTTCTCGCGGGCATGTGCGCGCTGGGCCTCGCCGAGTCGTTCCGCGCCGGGGCGCTTCTCGCCCCGCTCGGCTTTGCCGCGGGCGGCGCTCTCCTCGCCCGTCCCGGCCGGCGACTGACCACCGGCCTCCTCGCGGCCTCCGTGTTCATAGCCACACTGTTAATCAGCCCGCTCCTCAACACGGTGTACGGTTCGGGGAAAGGCCAGACCGGCGGCAATCTGGCCTGGGTTGCGGCCGGGCTATCGATCGGTGAAACGTGGGGCGTGGCCCAGTCGAGGTACGCATCAGAACTCGACGCCTTGTCGGGCGAAACCGAGCGAACGCGGTTTCTTTACGCCAAGGCCTACCAGAATTTCCGCGAGGATCCGCGGCCGACGTTTACTGCCGTCGGGCGATCCTTCACGCTCTTCAGATGGCAGACGCCGGAGGTCCTCGGCGGCCTGACCGGCGCCGGGTCCTTCGGATCGGTCGTCCTGGCGCTCCTCATCGGTCATCGAATTTTGCGGCACCTGACTATTCCTTCATGGATCCTTCGAATCGCCGGGCCCTTCGTCGTGGGTTTCCTGCTCTGTCTTCCCATCATCTATCTGGATGGAGGCTGGCGCGTTATCGCCGCCTCAACGCCCTTCATCTTCACCCTCCTTTCGGTGCTCGTGGCGTCTCCCTCCGCTCCGCCGCCCGAGATCGGGAAACCCGACCGAATCGCCGCCTGGTGTCCGCTCGCCATGATCGCAGCGCTGCTGATCCTGCCCGGCGTGGTGCAACGCCTCACCACCTCGCCCGACACATCGTGCGCCCAGCCGGGAATTCAAGTGGTCCGGCATCCCACGGACGAGCCCTCCGTTCTGTACGAGAGGAGCGCCGAGTCGAGTCGCTTGGGTGTGCCCGTGATCAGCCCCAGGCGCATGCGAGCGCAGCTACGGTACTCCGGCATTGATCTCGTGTTGCCCGACCCTCCGGTTCTGCTGGAGTGGGCCTACGACTACGCGTCCGGCCGCCTCTACACTCTCGTCGGGCCGTCCGAAATGCTCGACACGCGGAGCGAATTCATATGGGTCAAGACCCTGCCGTTAGGCCCCCCCTGGACTCACGTGCGGGTGGAGCGCTTCGGCGCCTGGAACGGCTGTGGCCCCGGGCAAACAGGGGGACGAGCTAACCCTTGACGCCTATGACCGTCCAGCTGTAGCCATGTCGGTGGTGGCTGCGGACGTCGAGAAACCCCGCGTTCTTGAGCAGGGCCTCGGCCTCATCCTTGCGGTAGTACTTCGCCCACGCGGGATTCAACTGGTCGTAGATGGTCAGCCGGCGTGCGTAGGCGTCGAGCCGGCCCAGATGACCTCGCATGTAGGCGGCGAGGGGTAGCGCGGCAACTCGCCGACACGCCGCGATGTAGGCGACGAGCGGAAGGTCGAGAAGGCGGCAGACAAGGAGGAGGAGACGATGGGGAAGACGCTTCGTCACCGCCCGGAGAGGACGGACAAGGGCGAGGTACAACCGGTTCCCCTCCTCGCCATAGAGCCAGATCAGGAAGTGTCCTCCCGGTCGCAGAGCTTCATAGGCCCGAAGCGCCGCGGGTGCTGGATCGGGGATATGGTGGAGCACGCCGATCGAGAGAACCAGGTCATAGACCCCCTCCCCTGGAAGGTCCTCCCCGCGACCTCGCACGCAGGTCACCCGGTCTCCAAGATCCGCGACGTTCTGCCTGAGAACGTCAAACGCGTCCGACGGCTCGACGGCGACGATGGAGTCTGCGCCGGCGGCGGCCAGCATCCGCACGATGCGACCGGTTCCGCTGCCGATATCGGCCGCTTTCGCCCCCTCGACCGCGGCCACAGGGAGGAGCGGTTCGACGATGTCCCGCAGGAGTTCGCGTGAGGCGTAATACCCCTCGTTACGGGTGAACTTCGTCCACTGGTCGCCGAAATCGCGGATGGAGCGATCACGCAGCGCCGACTCCGGCTCGGGACTCATCAGGGAGTTATTCGTCGGCACGAGCGGGTTTGTTCAGAGGCCGACGAAGGAGATCGCAGACCAGACCGAGGCCGAAGAGAAGGAACAACCCGAAGATCACGAGGGTCGCGAGGAACGCGGCCGCGCCAATTCCCAGGGTCAGGCCCACGGCGGCCACCCCCGTGAACCCTAAAATCCCGGCGAGAAAGGTGAGCGCCAGAAACAGCTTGATGGGGTTGTAAGCGAGGATCGCCATCACCAGGATCTGCATGGTCCGCAGGGTGTCCCGCCCCATGCGGACCTTGCTCTTGCCGATGCGTGGCGCATACGGGATCGGCAGGTACTTCACGAAATGGCCCTGGTTGAACATCGCGAGGGTCAGCGTGGTGGTGAAGGAGAAGCCGTTGCTGAATCGATCCAGATTCGCGAGGGCGATGCTTTTTCGAAAGACGCGCATGCCTGAATTCACGTCCGGAACCGCGACGCCGGTGACGAATCTGACCAGCGAGGTCAGGGCCTTGCGCCCCTGCCACTTGAGCAAAGAGCCCTGGTAGCTGAGCCCCTGACGGGCGCCCACCACCATGTCGTAACTCGGCAGATGGGAAAAAAGCTCGCCGAGTTTCTCTATCGGATAGGACCCATCAGCATCCACGATCGCGATCCAGTCGCCCTTCGCCTGGCGAATCCCCGACTTCAGCGCCCGGCCATAACCGCCATTGGTGGGATGGTTGATCAGCGTGACGCCGGTGGCCGCGGCCGAAGCGCCGGTTCCGTCGGTCGAGCCGTCGTTGACGACGATGACCTCGCCGGTGCAGCCAGACTCCGCAAGCGCGGCGCGGGCGCGCTTGACCGTGTCTGTGATCGCCGACTCTTCGTTATATGCCGGGACGATGACAGTGACGTTGAGGGTCAAGGTTTCTGGGCCAGGATGATGAGCGACTGTCCGAAGGGGGGCCGAATGAAGCGTTCCACAACGCGGAGCACGGGAACGAAGTATCGATCATAGAGAACAACCTGCGTGTCCACGGCGCCCGAAAGGCTCTTCGGCCGGAAGACCCTCGCATTGAGGAAGTAGGGAAACGCTCCAAACCCGTTGAAGAAGTAAGCGTCCTTGACATCGAATCCTGCGGCGCGGACGAGCGCGACCAGATCCGGACGGCGATATCGGCGGAAGTGCCCCGCGAGTTCGTCTGGAGTGCCATAGAGAAACGGGTGCGCGGGAACC
>JAYUUU010000317.1:0-9005 GCA_043754395.1 Vicinamibacteria bacterium | reverse complement strand
CGGGTCGAAGACTGAAGTCTTGAGAGAAACGAGAACGCGGAGCTGGATCATGGGCGCCTTTTAGGCCTCAAAAACTCGAGCGAAGAGTGTGTCGGTGTGTTGGAGATAGCGGGAAAGATCGAAGACATGCTCGAGGGCGTCTTTGCCGAGCGTCTGCACGATCTGCTCGTCAGCGACAACCTTGGCCTTGAAATCGCCTTCGTTGAGGAAGGCGTCCATGGCGTGGGTCTGGACGATTTTGTAGGCGTCCTCGCGACGCATGCCGCCCTTCTCGGTGAGTTCGAGGAGGAGCTGGCCGGAGAAGACGAGCCCCTTGCCGGCATCGAGATTGCGGCGCATCCGCGCCTCGTCCACGCGCATTCCCTTGACGATTCCCGTGAAGCGCCGGAGCATGTGATCGAGAGCCAGGAAGGAATCCGGCACGGCCACGCGTTCGGCCGACGAGTGAGAGATATCGCGCTCGTGCCACAGCGCCATGTTCTCGAGCGAGACCATGGAGTTGGCGCGCACGATGCGGGCAAGACCTACGATCTGCTCGCAGCCCACCGGGTTCCGCTTGTGCGGCATCGCCGATGAACCCTTCTGGGTGGAGCCGAAGGGTTCTTCGACTTCGCGGAACTCGGTTTTCTGAAGCGCCCGGATTTCGGTAGCGAAGGTTTCGAGACTGCCCGCGAGGATGCCGAGCGTGGTCATGACCTGAGCGTGGCGGTCGCGGGGAACCACCTGCGAGGCGATGGGGGCGGGGGTGAGCCCGAGGTCGCGGCAGACCTCAGCTTCAACATCCGGACCGAGATGCGAGAACGTTCCGACCGCACCCGAGAGTTTCCCGGTGGCGATCTCAGCTCGCGCGGTGACAAGGCGGCGCCGATCCCGCGAAAGCTGGTCGTACCAGAGGGCGAGCTTCAAGCCGAAGGTCATGGGCTCGGCGTGAACGCCGTGGGTTCTGCCGATCATGACTGTGTGCTTGTGCTCCATCGCGCGGACTTTGACCGCCTCGCGGAGGCCGTCGAGATCGGTGAGGAGCAGATCCAGCGCGTCGCGGATGAGGATCGACAAAGCGGTGTCGACGACATCCGAGGATGTGAGGCCATAGTGGAGGAAGCGGCCTTCGGGCCCGACGTTCTCCGCCACCGCGCTCACGAAAGCGATGACGTCGTGGCCGACTTCCTTCTCGATGGCGTCGATTCGCGCCACATCGAAACGCGATTTTTCGAAAAGAACATCGCGGGCCGCCTGAGGCACCACACCGCGGCGGCACAAGGCGTCGGTGGCGGCGAGCTCGACCTTCAGCCAGGTCTTGAACCGGTTCTCGTCCGACCAGATCTTAGACATCTCCGGCCGGGAGTAGCGGGGGATCATTCGCAGCGGAGTTTACCGGGGCGTAAGCTCAAACCGTGTTCAGGACGCTTCTCGCATCCTTCGCGGCCGGTGAGAGTCGCGCCCGACAACCAGGGGGCGACATGAAAATGAAACAGGTCGATTGGGCGAGTACTTTGGGACGCACCGCTTGGGTGCTGGTCGTCGCCCTCGCTCTCCTCTCGCTTCCCGCGTGCTACGACTTTCCAGTGCCGCTCGACCCGGAGCCGAAGCTGAAGCCGGATGCGCGGCTCCTGGGCGCGTGGCTCTGCCTGCCACCCGAACCCACCGTTCCAGCCGATCTCCGTGTCAAGGCGGGAGAGGACGACAGGCTCGTTGCGCTCAAGTTCGACGCGGCGAATCTCAGGTACCGGATTCGGGTCGTTGGCCTGGACAAACCCGACGAAGAAGGTCTTTGGGGGGGCTACGCGTCGGAACTCGGCGACCGAACGATCTTGAACCTTCGGCCGATCTCCGACCAGGCGAAACCGGATGAGGTCACGCTCGTGAGCTACAGGCTGTTGGCGCCAGATGTCGTTCAGTTCGACTTGATCGACGAAGAGCCGGTGAAAGGCAAGCCGCTTTCGCCCTCGGCTGAGCTGCGCAAGACACTGCTCTCCCACCGGCCGCAGGCCGAACTCTTCAAGCCCTTTATGGTCTGCGTGCGGGCGAAGATCGAAAATCCGAGCTGATCCTCGAACTGCGTCTAGCCCTTCGCGGCCCGACGTTCGAGCGATACGCAGGAAAGCAGAGCCACCAGCGCGGCGAGAAACGTGAGAGCGCCGCCCACGGACGCGCAGATCGAAAGAGCCTGCGAAACCTCGCGCGACTCCGACATCACCAGAAGGACCACGGCGTGAAACAGGAGGAAGAGCGCCCACACCAGCCGCGCGATCGCCTGAACCCGGAGGTCTCCCGGGGTGTTTGACCCCGCTGATCCGGCACGCGAATTCCAGAGCAGGAGGAGCGCTCCGATGGTTCCGGTGAAGAGCAGCGCCGCGACGATGAGAGGAATGACTGAAGCCATGGGCGGAATGTTAGCCTCTGCAACTGCCGATGGCTCGAGACACCGCAACCGGTTCGACGTGGCTGCGGGGCGCGGCCCTGCTGCTGCTGGCGCTTACTGGTTGTGCGGCTCCAGACGGGCCCACGCCTAAGGGCTCCCGGATTGCAGAACTCGTGCCTGCGGAGCTTTTGTCGAAAGCGAACCGAGGCCGGGACATTTTCAACTCTGACGGCATGCTTCGGTTCCCGGCTGGCGTGCGTCGAGTGTGGATCGACGTTGGAGCCCATCACCTCGAGACCACGCGCAGCGAGCTTCGATATCACGACGTCGCGATCATCGCGATCGAACCGCTCGCCGAGGCCTGGGGAAAGTGGCCCGATTCCGATCGTGTGATCGGCCTGCCGGTGGCGATCTATCTCGAGCCGGGCGTCATGGACTTCCATGTGAATGAGCTCGACGACACCAGTTCCCTCCTCGAGAGTACCGATGCTTCGGCTCGAGGATCGGTCACGCGCACCGTCGAGGTGCGGAAGGTGCCGGTGATTCGGCTCGAGGACGTGATCCGCGCCATCCCTTCGCGGTACGCCATCGCCTACGTCAAGACCGACGTCCAGGGCGTCGATCTTCAGGTGCTCCAATCCGCAGGCGACGCTCTGGGGCGCGCCGAGAGGATTCGCGCGGAGGTGATCAACACTCCCGAGTACAAAAAGCTCAACGGCCAGGGCATGTCGTCCGAAGACGAGATCACCGCCTACCTGCGGAGCAAGGGATTCGGCCTTGCCGCAGAAACCGGCGTGCAGCCGGATCGCGCCTGGCTCGATCAGAACTTCATCAACACCCGCAGGTCGTGGTTCGACCGCGTCTTTCACGATTTCAGGTTCGGCCTGCCGACTTAAAGAGCCCTAATCTCAGGAGTCCAATGTCTCAAACCCTCCCTCTCGCCAAGATCGCCCAGCAGATGCGGCGCGACAGCCTTATCACGACCACCGAGGCGGGATCGGGCCATCCCTCGACCTGCCTCTCCTGCGCCGAGATCATGTCGGTTCTCTTCTTCGATGAGATGCAGTTCGACCCGAAAGACCCGAAGGCCTACGACGTCGATGTTTTCGTGATGTCGAAGGGCCACGCCGCGCCCATCCTCTGGTCGGCCCTCTTTCACGCAGGCGGAATCAGCGAAGACTTGAAGAACCTCCGCAAGTTCACGAGCACGCTCGAAGGCCATCCAACGCCGCGTAACCCCTGGGTGCGTGTCGCCACGGGGTCGCTCGGTCAGGGCCTCGGTTCCGCGTGCGGCATGGCATGGGCGAGGAAGAAGGACAATCATCCCGGTCGCGTCTTCACGTTGATGGGCGATGGGGAGGTCGCCGAAGGCTCGGTCTTCGAGGCCGCGGCCTTCGCGGCCCAGGAAGGACTGAACAATCTTGTCGCGATCGTCGATGTGAACGCTTTCGGCCAGTCGGGGCCGACCATGCTGGTTCACGACACCGGCACCTACGCGCGCCGCTTCGAGGCCTTTGGCTGGCAGGCGGTGGAGTGCGACGGCCACGATATCGATTCGTTGAGGGCCGCGTTCGCCAAGGTCCACGATGCGCGAAAGCCCAGCGTCATCCTGGCGAGGACGCTCAAGGGCAAAGGCGTGCCGTTCATGGAGAACAAAGACGGCTGGCACGGCAAGCCCGCGAAGAAAGGCGAGGAGCTTCAAGCCGCACTCGCCGCGGTGGGCGACGTGGACCTCGGTGATGTGAAAGTTCCCTCGCGCCGCTATGGAAAGGCGCGTCCGGTCGCGGCACCTTTCGCGGTGGCTCCGGCGTATAAGCCCGGCGATGTTGTCGCCACCCGCGAAGCCTATGGCAGCGCCCTCGAACAGATCGGTTCCCAGTGCGCTTCGATTATGGGGATCGACGGCGACACCAAGAACTCCACGTTCTCCGAGCGTCTCAAGAAGGTCCGTCCGAATCAGTTCGCCGACGCCTACATCGCCGAACAGAACATGGTTTCGGTAGCGCTCGGCGCATCGACCGAAGGCAGGATCCCGTTCGCATCTTCCTTCGCCTGCTTCCTCTCCCGCGCCTACGACCAGATCCGAATGGCTGGCCACTCGGAGCCGTCGCACCTCGTGATCGTGGGTTCGCACGCCGGGGTGTCGATCGGCGAAGACGGCCAGTCGCAGATGGCGCTCGAGGACCTCGCGATGATGCGCGGCGTCGTTCCCGCCACCGTTTTCTACCCATCGGATGCCGTGAGTGCTGAAAAACTCACGGAGCTCGCCGGCAAGACACCGGGTGTCGTTTACATCCGGATGTCGCGTCCGAAGACCGCGATCCTCTACAAGAACGATGAAAAGTTTGAGGTGGGCGGGTCGAAGGTCGTGCGTTCCTCGCCCAAGGATGTCGTCACCGTGGTGGGCGCGGGCGTCACACTTCACGAGGCTCTGGCGGCGCATGCGGAGCTTGCCGCCGCGGGCATTGCCATCCGGGTCATCGATCTCTATTCGTTGAAACCGGTCGACACGAAGACGTTGCTTCAGGCGGCCGCCGAGACGAAGGGCTTCGTCACGGTCGAGGATCACGGCGCTTGCGGTGGTCTTGGCGAAGCGGTGGCCGCGGCTCTGGCCGGCCGTTCACCGATGGAGATCCTCGCGGTGCGCGAGCTGCCCCGTTCAGGCACGCCGACCGAGTTGATGCACGCGTATGGCATCGATAAGGACGCGATCGTGGCCGCGGTGAAGCGACGGCTCGCGTGAGCGTGAATCGATGCGCCACGGCGTTTCTCGTGGCGGGAGTGATCGCGGCCTGCGGCCCCGGCTCAACCGGGCCGGCGTCAAAGCCTCGGGTCGTGCGTCTCTCTATCGCTACAGGCGGCACGGGGGGCGTGTACTACGTCTATGGCGGCGCCCTCGCGCGTCTCATCTCCGAGTCGATCCCCGGCGTCGAGGCCACGGCCGAGGTCACATCCGCCTCGATCGACAATCTCAAGTTCCTTCGTGACGGCAAGGCCGATATCGCTTTCACTCTGGCGGACACACTCAAAGACGCCACCGAGGGCAAGGGTGCTTTTGAAGGCCGCCCGATCGACCTCCGCGCGCTGGCCGTGCTCTACACCAACGTCACTCACGTGGTGACGAAGAAGGGCAGCAGCATCGCGAAACTCGCCGATCTCAAGGGCAAAGTTGTCTCCATGGGTTCGGCCGGGAGCGGCACCGAAACGATCGCTGATCGAACCATCGCGGCCGCTGGTCTTGATCCCGCCAAGGACATCCGCCGTGAGAATCTTTCCGCGCAGGCTTCGGCGGATGCGCTCAAGGACGGGAAGATCGACGCATTCTTCTGGAGCGGTGGTCTGCCCACCGCAGCCGTCCTCGACCTCGCAACCTCCGCACCGATTGTTCTCCTCGACACTGCGAGCGTTCTGCCGAAACTTCAGGCTCAGTATGGCGATGGTCTGTATCGCGCCATCTCCATTCCGCCTTCAACCTATTCGCCGATCGAAACGGAGGTGCACACTTTCGGCGTGTCGAACGTGCTCGTGGTCCCGGCGAGTTTCGACGACACGCGAGCCTACGAGATCGTGAAGATGATGTTCGACAAGAAGGCGGCACTCGTCGCCACCCACGCCGAAGCGCGGAACCTCACTCTTGCCACCGCGGCCGTGGGTTCACCGGTTCCCCTCCACCCGGGGGCACTCAAGTATTACGCCGAACAGCGTGCCGTCCCCGCGAGTCCTCCCGTCAAACCATAGGACGCCCGGGGTCGGTGTACGCTCGCCGGACGTGAGCGAGCCCGAACCCACAGCACCGCACGAGGACGCCGAAGAGGCGATGGTGCGGCGCGTCCAGACCGCACCCCCCGCGGCGACCGTGGTCGCGATCGCGTTGTCGGTGTTCGTGGTGCTCGGCGAGGTTACGGTCGTCGAAACCCTCCGCTTCCGTTCCATCGTCCTTGGGCTTGCCCTTGCTCTCGCGTTCCTCACCCTCCGCGTTCGAAGCAAGGTCGCGGGCTTCCTTCCCCATATCCTCGCCCTTCTGGCCCTCGGCCTGACTCTCGCTATCGCGGCGGGCGGTCGCGGATTTCTAGCGCGCGCGTCCGAGCCCACCCCAGCAGACTTGATTCTGGGCAGCGGTCTTCTCGCACTTGTGATCGCGGCGGCGTGGGTGTCGACCGGCGCCGCACTTCCGGTCCTTTCTATCGCGACGATCGCCTACGTGCTCGTGGGCTCCGAGCTCGACCGCGTCGGCCTCTCCATGATCGCCCACCGCGGCTACGACATCCCGCGCCTCATCGGGTCGATGGTTATGGGTTTTGAGGGCGTCTTCGGCGTTCCTCTCGATGTCGCGGCCACGACCATCGGCCTCTTCGCGATCTACGGCGCGCTCCTCGAAGTGTCGGGTGCTGCTCAGTTCTTCCTGGACCTTTCTTTCGCCTCTTTCGCCGGAGGAAACTCGGCTCGGGGTGCGGGACGGGCCGTGACGCTCGCGGGGTTTCTGCTGGGCTCGGTGTCGGGGAGCGGTGTGGCCACGACACTCACGCTTGGAGGCGCATCGGCTCCGCTTCTGCGCCGCGCTGGTTTCACGCGTGAGAATTCGGGAGCGCTTCTCGCCGCCGCGGGAATCGGCGCGATCCTCTCCCCGCCCACGCTCGGGGCCGCGGCTTTTCTGATCGCCGAGTTCTTGAAGATCTCGTACGGACAGGTGCTGTTGATGGCGGTGATCCCGACGCTGCTGTACTACTTCGGGATCCTGCTGATGATCGAGGCGGATATTCCCAAAGGCGTCCCGCCCGCGGCCGTCGATGGGCCCGTGAGCCCGCCGCGCAGAATCGGCGCCATTCTTCGCTCGGGCGGGCATCATCTGATCTCGCCGCTTCTGATTGTTGGTTTTCTCCTCGCCGGATATTCCGCCACGCGCGCGGCCCTCCTCGCCTGCTGCGGCGCGATCGTTCTGAGTTTCGCGAATCGTGCCGAGGCCCTTTCGCCCCGGCGCCTGCGTCGGGCCCTGACGAGTGCCGGAGCCTCGCTCGTACCCGTGATCGCCACCACCGCGTGTGCTGGAATTCTGGTGGCCGGCCTCACCCTCACAGGCCTCGGCCTCAAGGTCGCCGGCCTGATCGTGTCTCTCGCCGGATCAAACGCGACCGGCGTGATCCTGCTGTCGGCGGTGGCGGTGTCGGTTCTCGGCCTGTCCGTGCCGGTCACTGCGTCCTACATTCTGTCCGCGGTCACGATCGCTCCTGCCCTCATCCAAGTCGGGGTGAACGAACTCGCCGCGCACATGTTCATCTTCTATTACGCGGTTCTCTCCGAAGTCTCACCGCCCACCGCACTCTCGCCCATGGCCGCCGCGACCTTGTGCCATGGCGATCCTTACCGCACCATCCTCGCGACTTTGCGCTACACCCTCCCGGCATTTCTGGTGCCGCTCGCGTTCACACTGCGGGCCGACGGTCTCGGTCTTCTGCTCCAGGCCACGTGGACGATGGTCGCGACGTCTCTTCTGGCCGCTATCGCGCTCATTGTGGCCGGCGTCGCCGCGGCCTCCGGTCACCTGTTTCGGCCGCTCACCCCGATGGTTCGGTGCCTGTTCGGGGTGGCCGCCCTCCTGATCCTGTTCGTATGATCCCGACCAGTACCAAGGTCGTACTGGCCGTTTTGTACCACCCTACGTCATTGCGAGGAGCCTTTCGTTGCTAATGCGACGAAGCAACCCCCGCCCACCACTACCAAGCTTGGTAGTGGCTTGGCGGGGTTGCTTCGGCCCACAGCGGACGGAAGGGGCCTCGCAATGACGCTAGGTCCAATGAGCAGGGAGGCTGGATTCTCGTCGCGGCGTTGCGCTATCTTCTGGCGCACTTCGATATGACCGGTGCCGTTTCTCAGCTTCGCCTCGGCTTCGACCTCGGCAACGCCACGGCCGACGCGGGTTTCGAATCGCTCTCCGGCTTCCGCGACGCTTTCGCGAACGCCTTCGGCGAGCTCTCGGGCAAAGCGGATCGCGCGAAGGCCATTCACGTCGGCTGGGCGGAAACCCCGATCGGTCCCATGATCGCGGCCTCGCGCGAGAGTGCTTTGATCCTGCTCGAGTTCACCAACCGGCAAAGGATGGAAACGCAGATCGAGACGCTGAAGAAGCGCTTCAAGGCCGCTTTTCTGCCCGAGGACGACGCGGTGATCAAGCAGACGCGCCGCGAACTCGACGAATACTTCGCGAGGAAGCGGAAGGACTTCACGATTCCGCTCGACTATCCGGGCACGCCTTTCGAGACGAAGGTCTGGGATGAGTTGCTGAAGATCCCCTACGGCGAGACGCGCAGTTACGAGCAGCTCGCGGAGATCACCAGCTCAAAGGGCGCCGTCCGCGCGGTGGGCAGCGCCAACGGCCGCAACCGCATCGCGATCGTGATTCCGTGCCACCGCGTAGTCAACAAAAGCGGAGCGCTTGGCGGATACGGCGGAGGGTTGTGGAGAAAGCAGACGTTGCTCTCACTGGAGCTCGGACCGAAATGACGAACGCGCCACCGTCATTGCGAGGAAGCTCATCGAACGGACGCGTTCGTCATTGCGAGTCAGTTCACGGATTTCATCCGTGACTGTGGGGGAGAAACCCCACATCGTCATCGCGAGGAAGCTCATCGAATGAGGGCGACGAAGC
>JAYUUU010000316.1:0-3839 GCA_043754395.1 Vicinamibacteria bacterium | reverse complement strand
GGCAGCGTGCGGCGGTCTGGAAATTCAATCCGAGTAAGCACCCTCCTTATCGACACCGACACCGGCGCAAGTCTCTGGGCGGAAAACTACGACCGCACGCTTGGGGCCACGAGTTTCTTCGATCTGCAAGACGAGATCACAGCCCGCGTGGTCGCGACCGTCGGGAGCAGCGGTGGCCCCCTTATCAAGGCGATGGCTTCTCCTCTTCGCGAGCGGCCGGTCGCGGAGTTATCCCTTGACGCACTCGCCCTGCGTTGTGCCGTGTACTTCGCCGGTCCGCGTGTCGACGAACATGCCCTGCTGCGCGCCGCCCTTGAGAAGGCGCTCGCGGCCGAGCCGAGCCATGCACTCGGCTGGGCCTTGCTCGCCGTTCTTTACGGACAGGAGGCGTTGTGGGGCATGAACCCGCTTCCCGACTCCGTGGGTCGTGCTGCCATAGCCGCTCGGCGCTCCGTGGAAATCGACCCGGCCTGTCAGTTTGGCTGGAGGGGACTCATGAGCGCGAGCTTCCAGACGAACGACTGGAACGGCGTGAGAAACGCGGGCGAACGAGTGTTAGCACTAAACCCCCTGCACCAGAACACGGTCGGGGCCGCCGGCATGTACTTCGCGGCCATGGGCGACTGGGAACGCGGGCTCCCCCTGGTGCGCCACGCCATCGACCTCGATCCGAACCATTACGGCGTGCTCCACAGTACCCTCTTCCTCGATCATTTTCGGAAGAAGGAGTACGCAGAGGCGCTGGCCCAGGTCAAGAGGATCAACGCCTTTGAAACCGCCTTGGTCGCGCTGTCCCTGGCCTCCGCGGCGGGGCAACTGGGCCGGGCGGACGAAGCGAGGGCGGCCTTTGAGGCCCTCAGTCGCCATCACCCATCCCACAAGGAGCTCGATGCGGTGCGCGCGCATTGGACGTCGCTTCTGCGCGACAACGAACTCATCGATCACCTCATCGAAGGCTTCGAGAAGGCGCGAGCTCTGGTCTCGGCTGTGCCCCCCGCTTCTTCCGCGACGACGAAGGCAAGCTCTGTATCGAGGACGCTCGCGGAACCAACATCGGGAGCCTCTGCTGCACCGAGCGCCGGTTCAGGCCGCACGGCCTCGATCGCGGTTCTCCCCTTCACCGACATGAGCGCCGCGAAGGATCAGGACTGGTTCTGCGACGGCATCGCCGAGGAGATCTTGAACGCACTGTCGCATCTCAAGGGACTGCGGGTGGCCGCGCGCGGATCGGCGTTCTCGTTCAAGGGCAAGGGCGAGGATCTGCACTCAATCGGCGAGAAGCTCAACGTGGGCACCATCCTCGAAGGCAGCGTGCGACGCTCGGGCGATCGGGTGCGCATCACCGCGCAGCTGAGCGATGCCAACGACGGATTCCAACTCTGGTCGGAGCGCTACGACCGGGAGTTGAAGGACATCTTCGACGTGCAGGACGAGATCGCGAAAGCCATTGCCGAGCGGTTGAAGCTCACGCTCGCGGAGAGTGCCCACGGCCGGCTCAGTGCCAGGCCGACCGAGAACATCGAGGCTTACGAGATCTATCTCAAGGGTCGAGCCCTCCTCTACAAGCGCGGCGGTTACATCGTCGAGGCCCGGCGCCATTTTGAGCGCGTTGTGGATCTCGATCCGAAATACGCGCTCGCCTGGGCAGGTCTTGCCGATGTCGACAGCATCGAAGGAATCCTCGGCATGGTTCGATCGGAAGTGGCGCGGCCCCGGGCGCTCGCGGCTGCACGACGCGCCATCGAACTGGATGCTGCTTCTTCCGAGGCGCACAACGCCCTCGCCTCCGCCCTTTTGCTCTACGCGGGCGACCAGGAAGGCGCGAGGAGCGAATACCTCAAGGCGCTGGAGTTGAATCCGAGCAACGTGCAGGCCCGATGCTGGTACGCCGTCTTCAACCTGCAGGGGATGGAGGGCCGTCTGGACGAAGGCGTGGCGGAGGGCCGCAAGGCGCTCGACGCGGATCCACTCTCCTCCTATGCCATGGCGATGGTTGGCACCGCCTTCGCGGTGGCAGGGCGAACCAGCGAAGCGCTGCCTCTGCTGGAGGCCGCCAGAGCGGGCGACCCCGGCGCCTTCCTGGGACACTGGGGAAGCGGTGGAGCACGTCTGTGGGCGGGAAGAGCCGAGGAAGCCGTCCCGCACCTTGAGGCCGCGGTGCGACTGGGCGGCTATCGCGGCTACGCCGCTGCCGACCTGGCGACTGCACTCGCCGGTTCCGGGCGGCGGACGGACGCCGCCTTGGTCTACGAGCGGATGAAGCAGGAAGCGGCTTCGAGCTACGCGTCACCCTCGAGCATGGCATGCGCGGCATTCGCCCTCGGCGAGCTTAAGGACGCGACAGCACTTGTCCATCGAGGACTCGTGGAACACGATCCAGTTCTGCTACTTCTGGCCCGTCATTGGCCGTCGTTTCAGTGGCTGCGTCAGCAACCCGAGTGGCCGGCCATGCTCAAGCAGCTCGACGAACCGCCGAAGACCGAACCCTGAGCCGCCTTCCGACGCGCGCCTGCTCCACGGTTCCCGTGCTACACTGATCCCGTGGAAGCCAAGCCTGCCAATGTGACGATCGCCATCGAGGCGGGGCTGCTTCGACGCGCCCGCATCAAGGCTCTCGAGGAAGGGACATCGCTGAACGCGGTCCTACGCGAGCGGGTCGAGGAGTACGTTTCGCGCGCGTCCCCGGCCAAGGCAGCGAAGCAGACTTTCCTCCGTCTGGCCGAAGCCTCAAAAGCTCGCGGCGACCGCAGGATTTCCCGCGAGGAAATGCATGATCGACGGTGAGAGCCCGTTCTTCCTCGACACGAACATTCTTGTCTACGCCTTTGACGCCTCGGAACCGAAGAAACGGGCGCGAAGCCGCGCGCTGATCGAGAGCCTCCCGGCCGAGGCCATCGTCCTCTCCTCCCAGGTGGTGAATGAGTTCTATTTCACGGTGACTCGAAAACTTCGAAGGCCCTTGCCCGCCGTCGAGGCCGAGGAGACGGTCCGCGGGCTCTCGGGGTTTCGCATCCTGCCTCTCGATCACCGGCTCTCGATGGCGGCCATGGAGCTCGGTCGAAAGCATCAACTTTCGATCTGGGACGCGCTCATCGTCCAGAGTGCTATAGAAGGCGGCTGCCGTACTCTTTTCTCCGAGGACTTTCAGGCAGGCCGGAAATACGGAACGCTGAAGGTGGCGAACCCCTTCGGCGATTAACCGCCGCGGCCTTCCTCGCCGAGCGACCGCGGCGCGGCGCCGTCCCCCTCGCGGATCTTCCAGTCGAGGGATAGATCACTTGAATGCCGCCTCGGACTGACCCTCAACTGGGGCGAAACAACCACTAGACCGCGCCCATCCATGTCTTTGACGTTGGGAGCGCACCTTGGGCCCTACGAGATCTCTGCCCCGATCGGGGCCGGAGGTATGGGCGAAGTCTTCCGCGCGCGGGATATGAAGCTCAACCGCGACGTCGCGATCAAGGTCCTGCCCGCGGCGTTCGCGGATGACCCGGAGCGCCTGGCGCGGTTCACTCGTGAGGCGCAGACCCTCGCGTCGCTGAACCATCCCAACATCGCTCACGTCTATTCATTTGAGCAGCTGCCTGCGGCAGCCGACGGCTCGCGTCCTCGGAGCGACGCATCGGTCGAAGGCCGCCCCCGTGGGAGTGAATCCCCCGGGGGCGAACAGGATGTCGCTCCTGCGGGCGCTCAGGGGCTTTCGCGCGAGGCCACGATCGCCTTTCTGGTGATGGAGTTTGTCGAGGGCGAAGATCTCTCCGAGCGCCTCAAGCGTGGGGCGATCCCCGTCGATGAAGCGGTAGCACTCGCGAAGCAGATTGCCGAAGGCCTCGAAGACG
>JAYUUU010000315.1:0-3763 GCA_043754395.1 Vicinamibacteria bacterium | reverse complement strand
AAGCGCGGCTTCTTGCACTGAAGGCCCTGCCATCACTTGAACTTAGCACGCACTTTTTCCTGTCTTTCGCTCCACTCAGACGCATGACATTCCTTGGATGCCGCCTTTGGGCGAGGGTTTCGGGGTCAGGACCAAGGTCGCAACACCATTCGATCGAGCCTGAGCGCCTCGCCCAAAGACCAGGCCTGGAACGGGCACCCGCGAGGCAGGTGGGGGGCGTCGCCTTCGGCGATCTCGGGGAGATGGCCGATGTGATCCGGGTCGAGGGTTTCGAGGAAGGGGTCAAGGAATTGTCGTCGGGCTTCCTCGATTGCTTCCACGGTCCCGCCTCTCGTGCGCACCCAGGCCTCGACGAAAGGGCCCATCAGATAGGGCCACACCGTTCCCTGGTGATACGCGGTATCGCGCGACCACACTCCCCCGAGGTACGTACCTCGATACTGAGGATCATCAGGGGACAACGACCTCAACCCGGCCGGAGTCAGCAGTTTTTCCTCGACGAGATCGACGACCGCGCGGGCCCGCTCTCCGTGCAACACACCGAAGGGGAGGCCTCCAACCGCGAAGATCGCATTCGGTCGGATGTGGCCGTCGAATCTTCCAGGTACGTGGTCGCAGTCGACCACGTCGTAGAGGAACTGAGCGTCCTCGTTCCAGAAGCGTTTGTTGAAAGCGATCTCCGCATCGTTCGCCCAGCGCGTGAGATTCGCGTCGAGTTGCCCACCGATCCGAAGGGCATTGATCCAAAGCGCCTGAATCTCCACCGGCTTGCCGATACGCGGCGTCACCACGTAGTCGCCCACCTTCGCGTCCATCCAGGTGAGCTGGACGCCTGGCTCTCCCGCGGCGAGCAGATGGTCGCCATCCATCTTGATGCCGTGCCTTGTCCCCGCGGTATAGCCGCGCAGGATGCCCAGGATCGCGGCGTTAAGCTGCCACTCCTCCACCGTCGATGGAACAAGACCGGCGCGCTTCTCGGCGAGGCGCAGTTCGTGGACCGCCACGATGAACCACAAGGACGCGTCGACGCTGTTGAATTCGGCGGTCTCGCCCTCGTCGGAGAAACGATTCGGCAGCATCCCGTGCGAGACGGTGGTCGACCATTGGACGAGCACTCGCCGCGCGTCCAAAAGCCTCGAGGTGGCAAGGCACAGGCCGCGCAGGGAGATGAACGTGTCCCGGCCCCAATCGGTGAACCACGGGTAACCCGCGAGGATGGTCTTGCCGTGACCGCGTTCGACCACGAATGCGGACGCGGCGCGGCTCTGCGCAGATTCGCCATCTGCGCGTCGGGCGCGTTCCCCTTTGCGAAGCGCCGTGATTCTCTCGCTGAGACTTGAAGGGGAAAGGCCCGCCACCGATTCACCGGTTCCGAACACGAGTTGCGCTTCGCCTGGGGCGAGATCGAAGGTGAAGACACCGGGGGCGCCCAGGTCTTCGACGCAATCGAGGCCGCGGTCCCTATCATCCGTGTAGAGAAAATCCCGATACCAATAGGGCTCGGCCGTGAAGACGCCGTTCGACACCGCGACCACCGGCGGCTCACTTTGATAGGGCTGAAAGATGTGGCGGCCCGACGCATCGATTTTGGGCGCGAAATCGAAGTCGGTGTTCTCGTGATGAAGCGAGTGATGGTCGCGTCCCGAGAGAAATGGACGCACCCTGAGCCGAGCCGGGCCCGTGATGGGCGACTTCAGTCGCCACGAGAGAACGACAAGCGTCGAACCGTGGGGAACGAAAACCGAGTGCTCGATCGTTCCGGCCTCGCCGAGGTCGTAGGTCCAGGTGGGCCACATCGCGCCGTCGAACGTGGATTCCACCGGACGGCCCTCGTGCCGAACGATGGCCGGGTCGTTCTCGAGCGTGGGTTTGTAGGCCTGCGAGGTCAGCGCGAAGCACTGGCCGGAGACGTCCACGACCACGTCGACACCGTTCACGAGGACCCGCCGTTCCCCCGGTGGTCGTTTCGATACCAGGAGAAGCGCGTGGTAGCGGCGCGTGCGGGTGTGACGTGAAGTGTGCGAGGCGAAACCACCGAGGCCGTCCGCCTCCAGCCATTCAAAGCCTCTATCTGTCATGACCTCAGCCCCTCCCTCCTCTTCGCCACGTCCTCGATGCAGCGCAGCGCCAGGGTCGTCCAGCCCGTCTGATGAGAGGCGCCAAAGCCCCGGCCGGTATCACCCGAGAAATACTCGTAGAACAAGACGAGATCACGGAAATGGGGATCGTTCATGTAGCGCGGATTGTCACCATGACACGGCCGCTTGAAGCTACGGTCCGCGAGGAAAGTGGACGCGAGACGACGCTCGATCTCGATCGCCGCCTCCTGAAGATTCATGAAGACGCCCGAGCCCGTCGGGCATTCCACGCGCAAAGTATCTCCGTAAAAGTCGTGGTATTTCCGCAGGGCCTCGACCAGAAGGTAGTTGAGGGGAAACCACACCGGACCGCGCCAGTTCGAGTTGATACCGAAGGCCTTGGTTCTCGAATCTTCCGGCGCATACTCGACTCGATGTTCACCGCGGGGTGTGTGAAGGACAAACGGTTCGAACTGGTGCCTTTTCGACAGTGAACGCACGCCGGTAGGAGCGAGGAGCGATGTCTCGTCGAGCAGGTGGGTGAGGACACGAAGCAATTGTTCACGCGAGGGCAGGGCGAGGAGGGCGCGATCTCCTCGGTCCGTGGCCCTTCGGTCGGCGGGGAAGTCGATGGGGGGCCGGGCCCGCAGGTAGGCGTCCACCCGGGCCTGAAGTTTCGGCAGATGTTCGAGCGATTGCCGCTTAAGAGGCAACACCGCGAAGAACGGGATGAGACCCACCATCGACCAGATCCGCAACGGCGTCCGATGGCCGTCCACGTTGACGTGGTCGAAGTAAAAGCCCCCCTCCTCATCCCAAACCCCGCGGCCATCCAGACGGTTCACCGCTTCGAACGTGTCCTTGAACTGTTCGAAGAACTCGCAGGCGAGATCGTCGTACGCCTCGGGGTCGTGCTGAGCGAGCTCCACCGCCATCTCCACCATGTTGAGCGCGAAGAACGCCATCCATCCCGAGCCATCGGCCTGCTCGAGGAACCCGCCCAGCGGCGGAGTCACGCCGCGCTCGAAGGCCGAGATGTTGTCGAGGCCGAGGAAGCCGCCTTTCATGAGGCGGTTCGCGGCATCGTGCTCGAGGCTCCGCCACCACCTGAAATTCCGGACCAGCGGAGCGAACGCTTTCTCGAGGAACGCGAGCGAGGCCGCCTCATCCTTGCCGCTCATTTCGAACACGCGAAGACAGGCCCAGGCATGCACCGGGGGGTTTACGTCGCCGAACGCGAACTCGTAGGCGGGGAGCTGACCCGAAGGATGAATGAAGCGGTCGCCCAGGAACAGGGTCAGCTGATCGCGGGCGAAGCCCGGGTCGACGCGTGCGAAGGGGATCATGTGAAACGCGAGATCCCAGGCCGCGTACCAGGGGTATTCCCACTTGTCGGGCATGGAGATCACTTCGTGATTCACGAGGTGGGTCCAGTCCCAGTTGCGGCCGGTGAGGCGTTTTGAAGGGGGTGGAGGTTGACCGGGGTCGCCCGCGATCCAGTCGGAAACGTTGAGGTTGTAAAACTGCTTCGACCACAGAAGCGACGCGTAGCCTTGGCGCAGCACGTTCCGTTCGTCGCTCGTCGTCGTCAGCGGGAACACGGACTCGTAAAACCGGTCGGCCTCATCCGCGCGTGTGCGCAGCGTCTCTTCCACGTGACGCAGGCCCAGCCGGGCCTGAACGTC
>JAYUUU010000314.1:0-2548 GCA_043754395.1 Vicinamibacteria bacterium | reverse complement strand
ACCCACTTCTTGCTGGCGATGTTGGGCGAACCAAGGACGGCGAGAAAAGCCTTTGAGAGATCGGTCGGAACGGGAATCTCCGACAGATCCTGCAACTCGGCGGGGTTCTTGGGATCAACCCACGGGCGCTCGTAGAGCGGGGCTTCATCGGTCAAAGCACGGGCGGGAATGTCGGCTTCGAGACGACCGTCCTTGAAGACACGAACCCGACCGTCGCCCGTGACCACACCCACGGCCTCGGCGTGAAGGTCCCATTTTTCGAAGACGGCGCGGATCTCGTCCTCTCGGCCCCTCTTCGCCACGAGCAGCATGCGTTCCTGCGACTCCGACAACATGACTTCGTAAGCGGTCATGCCGCTCTCACGCTGCGGGACTTTCGAAACGTCGAACTCGATTCCGGTCCCCGCCCGTCCCGCGGTTTCAGAGGTGGCGCAGGTGAGTCCGGCGGCGCCCATGTCCTGAATGCCGACTACGGCTCCGGTCGCCATGGCCTCGAGGCACGACTCAAGAAGGATCTTCTCCATGAAGGGATCGCCCACCTGAACCGTGGGCCGTTTCTCTTCACTGCCTTCGCCGAACTCGGATGACGCCATCGTCGCGCCGTGAATGCCGTCGCGGCCGGTCTTAGCACCCACATAGAAGACGGTGTTGCCAACGCCCTCGGCGCGGCCAAGGAAGAGCTTGTCCTTCGTGGTCATGCCGAGACAGAAAGCATTCACGAGAGGATTCCCCGCGTAGCAGGGTTCGAACACCACTTCGCCACCGACGGTCGGACAACCAAACGCGTTCCCGTAGCCACCGATGCCCGCGACCACGCCCGAGATGATCCGGCGCGTCTTCTGATCGAACGAATCCGAGAAGCGAAGCGAGTTGAGTACCGCGATCGGCCGGGCACCCATGGTGAAGATGTCGCGAAGAATCCCGCCGACCCCGGTCGCAGCACCCTGATAGGGCTCGATGAACGAAGGATGGTTGTGCGATTCGATCTTGAAAACCGCGAGCAGACCGTCGCCGATGTCGAGGGCGCCCGCGTTCTCGCCCGGACCCTGAGCCACGCGCGGGCCCTTGGTGGGCAGGTTCTTCAAGTGGATGCGGGTGGACTTGTACGAACAGTGCTCCGACCACATGACCGAGAACATCCCAAGCTCGACCAGATTCGGCTCGCGCCCGAGCAGCGTCTTGATGCGCTCGTATTCGTCGGGTTTGAGACCATGGGCTTGCAGTGTCTTGGAATCGTGCATCGGGAGGGTGATCTTATTCGCCCCATCCCCGCGGACCCCTCGTTCAGCTGGTCCGGTCGGTTCCCTTGCGTCCGTCGACGCTACAGATTCCCGGGCCGTAGGCGGAGATGAAGAGGAACAAGAAGCAGTACAGAGCCGCCAGCTCGCCGCGGTTCTCGATGGGGAGAATGGCCTTGGTTCCGTGCGACATCCAGTACGCGAAGGCCATGAGACCGCTGCAAAGGAACGCAACCGGCCGCACCACGCGCGCTTTGTCTTGTGCAACGCATTGTTCTACGCCCTTTGCGAGGATGCTCGCCACTCGATAGAGAGCTTCCTGCCCTGTTGGGCACAGTCCCGAAGATATAGGTTGATCAGGGTCTGATAGGGAATGCCCGATGACTCGGAACTCTCCCTGAAGAACTGGATCGTCGGCTGATCAATGCGAAGGGTGATCTGCTTTTTCAGCCTTCGCGCATGGGGGTTCTTACGGGCCTGCGAAAAGTCATATTGTTTTCTCATCTGATTAGCCTCTCTCGATACTGATTCTGCTCAGCCCTCACCGCCCGTCTGGCCGAGATGATCCGGATCACCCTCCCGACCTCTCGCACACAATGGCAAACGGCCAGGAGGCGCAGGTTGGCGCTTAGCCCGATGATGACGAAACGGTCTTCGTCGCTCGCTTCATCAGGGTCCTCCATCTCCAGCCCTTGCTCGTCGTAGAAGACGGTAGAAGCCTCTTCGAACGACACACGATGCTTGGCGAGATTCTGCCGGGCCTTCTTGGAATCCCAGGTGAATGGAAGATCGGGCACGCCGACATTGTAGCTACTCTGCGGCTACGGGCGAAATGCCTCTGGGTGCGTAGAACACTGCAATAACCTGCGAGGGCGACAGTCCGTCTGCGACGACCTTGTCAGGTTCATCCGCTTGTTAGGCCGCCCCTCACTGACGCACATAGCGTAAGTGCGTGGCAGCTGGACCATCAAGAACCTTGTCAATGCGAAACTCCGGCCCGGGCTCGCCTAGGTTCTCGAAGAGACGCCGCCCACCGCCGAACAACACGGGTGCCAAGGCGATTTCCAGCTCGTCAACGACACCCATGGTCAGGTACTGCTGGATCACATCGGCTCCACCCGCGATACGAATATCACGACTGCCTGCGGATTCCCGAGCCAGCTCAAGAGCGCGCTCCGGCCCGTCATTGATGAAGTAAAACGTCGTCGCACCGGGGCGCACCCAGGGTTCGCGTTTCTCATGGGTAAGAACGTATACCGGTGTGTGAAACGGGGCCTCCTCTGGCCAGGCGACCTCGCCTTGGTCGAACA
>JAYUUU010000313.1:0-7097 GCA_043754395.1 Vicinamibacteria bacterium | reverse complement strand
GCGAGCGGGATCACCGTGTGGCCGAGGCCTCGCAACGTCTTGATGATGCCGTACTCCATCTTCCAGGGCGCCTCCTGAACTTCCTCGGGCGTCGGGCTGTCCGGCGGGATCAGCCCCTCCTGGATGAGGACGAGAACGCGGAGCGGGTTCTTCGCTTTCATAAGGCCATCCGGTGTCGCCCGCTGTGAACGTGCTTCATGGTCGCCACCGCGAGAAGGGCGGTGAACTCGAGGCGCGCGCGGGCGCGGGGCAGGGTGGAGCGAAGTCCGAGATGACGGCAGCGGGCGGCCATGGCCTCGACCACCGTCTCGATCACGTACTGGTAGGCGCCGGTCCAGCGAGCGACGGTGCGCCGCGCCTGCTCCCCCATCTCGTGGATCACGTCTTCCGCGGGCACACTCCGCACCCCGACGCGGGGCCCGGAGCCGAAAAGCCTCTTCAGGCCCGCGTCGTCGGACGAGGGACGCTCGATCTCGTAATGCGCTCGGCGCGCATCGTAATGCTGGCGAAGTGTGGCCCGAAGCGAGGAAATAGGCGCCACCGTGCGCCGGGTGCGCACGGATGGCGGCTTCCGCTTCACTTCCCGCATGACCTCGTCGACATACGCGATTTTGCGAAGCGCCGGCCATCCTTTGTAGGCCTTTTGCCAGTCGCTCAAAGGATCAAGCCATACCGCGAAGGTCTCGGCGAAGTCTTCATCCGGATGAGCCTGGGCATACCAGGCATCGAGGTGAACCACGAAACGGCGGCTGTGGGGGCGCGGAATGTAGTGATCGGGATAGGGCACGTTGGTGTCCCCAAATAGCTGAATCCTCTGCGGACGGCGGCGTAGCTTGTACGCGTTTTCGATCGCGTGCCCGCTCTCGTGCCGGAGTATCTGCAGACACCACTCGGGAGTGCCGCCTTCGACGTCGAGCATCTGGGAGCGCTCAAGTCTCATCAGCCGGGGATGGGCCAGATAGAAAGGGATGGCGAAACCCGGCACGCCGTCTGGGCAGAACCACTCGTCGGAGAGCCAGACGTGCGGGCGGAAACTGAGACCACGGGCTCGGAGGTCCGAGTGAAGCGCTTTCACCCTCTCCTCGAGTGCCGTGCCTTCGATGCTCAGGCCGAGGTCGCACATCCGGAGCTCGAGCAGGCGCTCGTCAGGCCAGGAAGCCCATTCGGGGTGGCCGGACGAGGCTCGACGGGCGCTGGCCTTCACCCGAGTCCTCGAAACCCTCACACCCTCAGGCTATCGCGGTGTTCGACTCGGGGTCAAAACGCGCCGTCTCCCCGCGCGAGGTTCGGGGAGGTAAGGCTGGCATACTCCGCAGAGTATGAGCCTTCTTGGATCGCGGATCGATACGTCCTCCCCCGACTTCGCCCTGAACCTCGCGCGCATGGACGAGCTGGAGGCCGGGTTGTCGAAATCCCTCGCCGTCGCCCGCGCAGGCGGAGGCGACAGCGCTCAGAAGCGACAGCGCGAACAGGGCAAGCTGCCGGTGCGCGAGCGGATCGACCTGCTTCTCGACGAAGGCTCGCCTTTCCTCGAGATGGGAGCCCTCGCCGCGCACGGCCTCTACGAGGGTGGGGCTCCTTGCGGCGGCATCGTCACGGGCATTGGGCGCGTCTCGGGACGCGAGGTGATGATCGTCGCGAACGACGCGTCGGTGAAGGGCGGCACCTACTTCCCCCTCACCGTGAAAAAGCACCTGCGTGCGCAGGAGATCGCGCAGCAGAACGGCCTTCCCTGCGTCTACCTCGTCGACTCGGGCGGCGCTTTTCTTCCCCTTCAATCCGAGGTCTTTCCCGACCGCGATCACTTCGGCCGGATCTTCTTCAATCAGGCCCGCATGAGCGCCCTTGGCATTCCCCAGGTCGCGGTGGTCCTCGGCTCGTGCACCGCGGGTGGCGCGTACGTTCCCGCGATGAGCGACGAGACCATCATCGTCAAGGGCCAGGGCACAATCTTTCTCGCCGGTCCGCCGCTTGTGAAGGCCGCGACGGGTGAAGAGGTTTCAGCCGAAGACCTCGGAGGCGCCGACGTCCATGCGCGTATCTCCGGAGTGGCCGACCACTACGCGCTGAACGAGCACGAAGCCCTCACCAAGGCCCGCGACATCGTCGCGACTCTCACGTCGCGTAAGGAAACTCCCTGGGAGGTCGCCCCGCCGGAAGAGCCGGCGTTCGACCCCTCTCAGCTTGGCGGCGTGATCCCGACAAACTCGCGGAAGTCGTATGACGTTCGCGAAGTGATCGCGAGGCTCGTAGACGGCAGCCGCTTCGACGAGTTCAAGGCTCTCTACGGAACCACGCTGGTCACGGGTTTCGCCCGGATCTTGGGCTTCCCCGTCGCGATCCTCGCGAACAACGGCGTACTTTTCTCCGAAAGCGCGCTCAAGGCGACGCACTTCATCGAACTCGCCTGCGCCCGCAAGGTGCCCCTCGTGTTCCTGCAGAACATCACCGGCTTCATGGTCGGGAAGGAATACGAGCAACGCGGTATCGCCAAGGATGGCGCGAAGATGGTCCACGCGGTGGCAAACGCAGCGGTGCCCAAGTTCACCGTAGTGATCGGAGGGAGCTTCGGCGCCGGCAACTACGGCATGTGCGGCCGCGCCTATTCCCCGCGCCAGCTATGGATGTGGCCGAACGCCCGCATCTCGGTGATGGGAGGAGAGCAGGCCGCCTCGGTTCTCGCGCAGGTGAAAGTCGACCAGGCCTCGCGAGCGGGCCAGACCATGACCGCGGAGGAGATCGACGCGATCAAAGCACCCACACTCGCGAAGTACGAGGAGGAAGGCAGCCCGTACTTCTCCACCGCGAGGCTCTGGGATGACGGAGTGATCCGCCCCCGCGACACGCGGATGGTTCTGGGCCTCGGCATCTCGGCGGCCTTGAACACACCGATCCTGGAAACGCGGTTCGGGGTTTTCAGGATGTGATCGGACGAACCACGTCAAGGCCGTCGGCGTAGACGTCGGTCACGAAGACCGCAAGCGGCACGAGGCGCGGAAACGAGCGATCCCGCCGGGCCAATAGTAGGGGGAGGGGGTTGCTTCGTCGGGAGCCTTCCGATGGCCTCCTCGCAATGACGAGCTGAAAGCCCACCGCGGCGCGGGCTAGGTAGTGCCTTCGGCGGCACTGGCTCCTCGCAATGACAAGCTGAAAGCCCACCGCGGCGCGGGCTGGGTAGTGCCTTCGACGGCACTCGCTCCTCGCGATGACGTTGGCGCGCGAGGCCGGTGCCTACCCAGGCCCGTGCAGCGGCACGCACCACACTACGTCATTGCGAGGCCGCGTTCCGTTTGCGTCGGCCGAAGCAACCCCCTCCGCCAACTACCAAGCCCGTGACGTTAGACCCAGGACTTCCAGTACGTCGGGTCTTCGGCTTCGAGGATTCCCCTGGCTACGTGAAGCGGCTTGAAGGTATCGAGCATCACTGCGAGTTCGTCCGTCCACTTGGCTCCCACCGACGCTTCGGTGCGGCCGGGCTGGGGGCCATGCGGCAGGCCGTCAGGATGGAGAGTGACCGAACCGAACGACACTCCCTTGCGGCTCATGAACTCAGCGCTCGCGTAGAAGATCACTTCGTCGGACATGGCGTTGGTGTGCGCGTAGGGTGCGGGAATCGCATCCTTGTCGAAGTCGTACGGCCGCGGGCAGAACGAGCAGATGACGAAGCCGTTCGCCTCGAAGGTCTGGTGCACCGGAGGCGGCAGATGGGTGCGGCCGACTTTGGGCTCGAAGTCGTGGATCGAAAAGGCGAAGGGATAGTAGGAGCCGTCCCAACCGACCACGTCGAAGGGATGATGGTCGAGGCTGATGCGCGTGAGAGCGTCATGCGCCCGGACGATGATGTCGAAACTGCCCTTCTCATCCCGTGGCCGCAGGTTTAGAGGCACGCGAAAGTCGCGCTCCGAGTAAGGCGCGCCCTCGAGAAGCTGTCCGTGTTCACCCCGATACCGCCTAGGCGCGCGCACATAGTCGGGACTTTCGAAAACCAGATAGCGGTGAGGTCCCGCGCCGAGAACAAACCGGTGCACGATGCCCCGCGGCGCCACGACATAGTCGCCCTGGCGATACGCGATTTCCCCGAAAGCGCTCTCGAGGACGCCCGCGCCCTCGGCGACATAGATCATCTCGTCCGCCTGACCGTTGCGCGAGAACGCGGCATCGGTGAGAGTGGGCTTCGCGAGCGACAACGTCACGTCGGAGTTGAAGAGAAGCGGCGCGCGGTCGAGGGTGAGGCTCGGTCCACAGGCCAGCTTCGACGTGTTGAAGTGGCGGTTGCGAAGGTCGCGATTCGGCTCGGCCTCGAGTTTCACGGTCCCGATGAGTTCGCTCGCCTGAACCGCGGTGGGCATGTGAAGGTGATAGAGCAACGACGACGGCCCGCTGAAGCCGCGATTGCCGATCAACTCTTCGTAGTGAAGCGACCCATCGGCCCGCTTGAGGATGGTGTGCCGCTTTGCCGGAAGCTCTCCCAGCCGGTGATATCGATGCATGAACCCCTACCTGCGCGAGAAACCGATTCGGGCGACCACGAAGAGGCCGCCGAGATCCTTCTCCTCATAAACCTTCGAGATGCCGCCCACGCCCACCGCGTTTGGAATCATGGTGATCCCGCCCTCGATCGCGAGCCGGAGGCGTCCGCTCTGACGCTCAAGCCCGAGACGCGCCTCGAGCAGACCCGCGGTGCCGCTCGCTTTCTCGATCAATCCCGCGACGTCACTCGACTCTTTCCAGGAGGCAACACCTCCGCCGGCCGTGAGATAAGGCGTCACGGGTCCCACTTCACCAAACTGGTACGACGCCGAAACAACGCCCTCGATCAGCGTGAGGGTCAAAGGATGCCCAAGTCGAAACGCCTCTGCGGTCCGATCCATCGCGAAGGCGCGCTCGCCCTCGCGGCTGATGCGCCTGACATCCAGGCCGAAACGCCAGCGCGAGCTGCGATCGTAGGCAACCCCTAGGCCAAGGCCGAATCCTTGCTTCGAGCCAAAGATCGCCTTCTCGGTATCGGGTGAGTTCGTCATCGTGCGAAGGCCGCCGTCGACGAGAAACGTCAGCGATCCCGCCTGCAGGGAACAAGGCGCCAGCAGGGACACCGCGAGAGCGAAGCCAGGGACGAGGCCCTTCACTTGCTGAGCCCCAGACCCTTGAGCGCTTCGGCCGGACGAATCAGACCCCAGCCGAAACGGTCGTCGCGCCCAGGCTCGCCGAGGTCCTCGGCGGTCTTCTCCACGATCGCCTTGATCGCGCGCGGATCCTTGATGCCTTGTCTTGCGAGCAGAGCCGCGAGAGCTGAAACCTGCGGCGCCGCCTGCGATGTCCCCACCACGAAGTAGTAGCCGAAGTTGTCGTATCGGCCAAGAGCAGCGGCTGACGGGTCGAACGTCTGTTGCAAAACGCCATCGGGCCGGCCGTCGCCATTGTCGTCCCGGCGCAAGTCGCCTCCCGGAGCCATGAGGTCGAGGGCCGTGCCGAAGCTCGAATAGGGCGCTTTCACTTTCCGCCCATCCACCGAGCCAACCGCGATCACGTTGTCGAAGGCGGCCGGATAATCGACGATGCCGATGTTGTCGTTGCCCGCCGAGGCCACCACCGTGATGCCCGCCTCGACCGCCCGGTTGACGGCGGCCTCGAGAGCCTGGGTGCGCGAAGGGCCGCCGAGGCTCAGGTTGATCACACGCACAGGGTTGACTCCGTTCTGGCGGAAGTTCACGACGTAGTCGATCCCTTCCGCGATCTGGGAGTTGAAGCCATCACCGTTCCGGTCGAGAACCTTCACCGGCATGATTGAGCTCAGGTGTGCGATGCCCGACGCTCCCACCCCGTTGTTCGTGGCCTCGGCGATGATCGATGCCACGTGAGTACCGTGGAAATTGTCGTCATTCGCGTGCGCATCGCGCGTGAACACGTTGAACCCAGGCAGGAATACGGTGCCGCCAAAATCGGGCGCCTTACGGTAAGGGCCGAAGTCCTCGTAGGCGACGCCGGTATCGAGCACCGCCACCGCGACCGATGGGTCACCCTTCTGAATATCCCACATGCGCTCGGCGCCAATGGTTTTCAGGTGCCACTGAAGCGCGAAGCGTTCGTCGTTGGGAGTGAAGTGAGCGCGGACGGGGGCATCGATTTCGGCGAATGCCACTTCGGGCATGGATCGCAAGCGGTCGACGAGACCGGCGCCGTCAAGGCCGGCCATCGGTTCGACCACATACCTCGGGCCAAAGGCACTCTTCGAGGCGCGGGCGCCACCGGCATCGCCGACGCATCGCTCGGCCTCCCTATCACCAACCGTCTCTTTGAACTGGACGATGACCCTGGGGGCGCCCTCGGGAACGGTCCCGCTCCGCAGTGCTCCGAAAGACGTCGGCTCGACGACCCGGATGCCGTCGTCGGCCCGCACCGCGGGAACCGCGAGCCCGCCTTCAGGCCTGGCAATCGCGAAAGCCACGCACAAAAGGCCCGCGAGCGCGGCCACCACGCCTCTTCTCTTCATTCGCATCGAGTATAGGCCGGGCTCGCGCTCCAAACCCCGCGCGACTCCCGTATCGTAAGCGGCCATGAAGGCCAAGGGGGCGCCAACATTCGATCTGACGCGGTCTGAAGCTCGCCTTCTCGCTTCGCTAACCCCCGAGTGGCGGATTCAGGAGTTTCTGGACACCAAGCTCCTCTACGACACGAAGGGTGGAAGCTGTCGATCACCGAGGCGCGTCATCCGCGACGGCCTGTGTCAGTGCATGGACGGAGCGATCTTCGCGGCCGCGGCGCTCAGGATGCAAGGACGCCCTCCCCTGATTCTCGACCTCGAGGCCGAGCAGGACGACGATCACGTCCTCGCGGTCTTCAAAACGAAACACGGCTGGGGCGCCATCGGCCGGTCGAACTATTCGGGCCTGCGGTATCGCGAGCCCGTCTACCGCTCGATCCGCGAGCTCGTGATGTCGTACTTCGAGTCGTATTTCAACCTTCGGCGCGAGAAGACTCTTCGCGCATACTCCCGGCCCGTGAACCTGAGCCGCTTCGACAAGGTTCAATGGATGACGACCGAGGAAGACGTGTGGGACATTCCGAATCATCTGGTGAAGATCCCGCACACGAAGATC
>JAYUUU010000312.1:0-2405 GCA_043754395.1 Vicinamibacteria bacterium | reverse complement strand
AGGTCTGTCGGATCACCGGCTGGCTGTCGACCCAATCCACACCCTTGTCGAAAATCCGGAGCTTGCCTTCTTTGATGACGTCGTCGAACACCGCCATGCGCTTGCTGCCCACCACCACGAGCTTCTGCTCCTTGAAGGGATGCAGCCAGCTCACGAAGATGTGTGCGCGTGCGCCTCCCGTGAACTCAAGCGTGGTCATCGTGACGTCGGCGACACCCTTCCTCAGCCAGCTCTCGCCCGCAGTCGTCACACTCTTCGGAAGCCGGCCGAGCATCAGCAGGATCACCGAGATGTCGTGGGGTGCGAAGCTCCAGAGGATGTTCTCTTCGTGCCGGATCTTTCCAAGGTTCAGGCGATTCGAATAGACGTACTGGATGTCGCCGAGGTCTCCCGCGTCCACCAGTTCCTTCAGCTTCCGGATCGCCGGGTGGTACTGAAGGATGTGGCCGACCATCAGGATCCGCTTCTTGCGCCTCGCAAGATCGAGGAGAGCTTTCGCCTCCTTCACGTCGAGAGCCAGGGGCTTTTCGACGAAGACGTCTTTGCCTGCCATGAGAGCGGCCTTCGCGGTGGCCGCGTGCTGAGCGGCCGGAGACGCGATCGCGACCGCGTCGATGTCCTTCGACTTCAGGAGATCAGCCAGCGACTTCGTGGCCACAGCGCCGGGGTACAACTTCGGGACGCCTTCGAGAACCTTGGGGCTCGGGTCACACACCGCCCCAAGGAGGCCCATCTGATGCAGATTCCTCGCGATGTTCTTGCCCCAGTAACCGCAACCGACCAGACCGATCTTCATGCGGAGAGGAAGTTCCGCACGATCGCGCTGATGCGCTCGACCTCGCCCAAAGGAAGTTCGGGATAGAGGGGCAGGCAGACCACTTCGTGCGACAAAGCTTCGGATACGGGCAGGTCGCCGACCTTGCCTCCCGCCGGCGACATCGCGGGCTGAAGATGGATCGGCCGCGGGTAGTGCACGGCGGTGGAGACGCCGTTCTTCTTGAGCTCCTCGATCAGGCCATCTCGCTTCGCTGTCCGAACCGTGTAGAGGTGCCAGGCTGACTTGGCGCCCGGACCTTCCTTAGGCGTCACCAGACCGGGCACACCGTCGAGCAGCTTCGAATACAGGGCGGCGCGCTCGCGACGTTCATCTGTCCATTGCTGGAGATGCAAAAGCTTGGCCCGGAGAATCGCCGCCTGCATCGTATCGAGGCGGGAGTTCGTGCCCACGATGACGTTGTCGTACTTATTCGTTCCTCCGCCATGATTCGCGATCTGACGGACCTTGGCGATGAACTCCTTGTCGTTTGAGACCACCGCACCCGCATCGCCGTATGCCCCGAGATTCTTCCCGGGGTAGAAACTGAAACACGCGGCGTGACCGAGACTCCCCGCCTTCTTTCCATTCAGGGTCGCGGCGTGTCCCTGAGCCGAATCCTCCAGCACGGGAATCCCGTGATCGCAGGCGATCTTGTTGATCGCGTCCATCGCGCAGGGATGCCCGTACAAGTGCACGGGAATGATCACCTTGGTTTTCTTCGTGATGGCGGCCGCGAGTTTGTTCGGGTCGAGGGTGTACGTCACGTCGTCCACGTCCACGAACACCGGTTTGGCGCCATTCAGGAAGATCGCTTCACCGGTGGCGATGAATGTGTTCGCGACCGTGACCACCTCGTCGCCCGGGCCCACGCCGTAGGCGCGTAGGGCATAGATGAGGGCGTCCGTGCCGTTCGCTACGCCCACGCATGCTTCGGCGCCGCAAAAGACCGCGAACTCCTTTTCGAAAGCCGTGCAGTCGGGGCCCTTGATGAAAGCCGTCGTGTCCACGACGCGACTGATCGCCGCATCGATGTCATTCTTGATCCGCAGGTACTGGGCCCGCAGATCGACCATCGGAATCTGGTTGTTCATGATTTGGAGACGGGAGTTTACGCGACTGAAAGGTAGGTGTCTTATCCTCGCCCGATGGAGGCGCGCTTCCCCCTTCCGCTTGATTCCTATGCATCATTGCCTGCAGGGGCGTCGCTCGTGGACGTCCTGCGTTCGCGAGCGGCCGAGGAGCCTTTCAACCTGGTGGCCACGCTGATTTTCGGCCTCGCCATACTGCACACCTTCGCGGCCAAGCGGGTGACGGTGGTCGCGCACCATGCGCAGGAAGCCCACGAGAAGCGCGAACGCGAAGCGGGTCTTGAGCCCACACCCAGCGTCAAGGCGGAGTTTCTCCACTTCATGGGCGAGATCGAGGTGATCTTTGGACTCTGGGTGGTGGTGCTGGGGGCGGCCATCGTGTGGTTCCGCGACTTTGATACGGTCACGTACTACCTGAACGGCACCGTCAACTTCACCGAACCTCTGTTCGTCTTCGTGATCATGGCCCTCGCATCCACCCAACCGGTGCTCGACCTGGC
>JAYUUU010000311.1:0-10061 GCA_043754395.1 Vicinamibacteria bacterium | reverse complement strand
CACGGCTGGCTGCTCCTGCGGATGAGTGCCTTCGCGTCTCGCAAATTGAAGTTTTTGTAGCCGGCGTCAGGTACCGACGACTCGGTTGCGGCCGGCTTTTTTCGCTCGGTAGAGGCGCTCGTCGGCCTTTTGCAGCAGCGCTTCGGCGGCGAGGACTGTGTCCGTGGTCGTGCAGGCGACACCCACGGTGATGGTGAGGCAGATGGCAGCACTCGATCGCTTATGCGGAACCCCAAGGCCTTCGACGCCGATCCGCAGCTTTTCCGCGAGCTCGAGCGCACCTTCGATGGGCGTGTCGGGCATGACCACCACGAACTCCTCCCCACCGTAGCGGGCGGCGAGGTCGGCGGGGCGCAGAACGCGTTTGCGCAGCGTCCTCGCGACGAGCTGCAGAGCATGGTCGCCCATCGCGTGCCCGTAGGTGTCGTTGTATCGCTTGAAGAAATCCACGTCGAGGAGGGCCACGGAGAGCGGCTGTCCGGTCCTTGTGGCGCGCGCCCATTCCGCGGAGAGAACCGCGTCGAACTGCCGGCGGTTCGGCAACTCGGTGAGGCCGTCGATGTTCGCGAGCGTTTCGAGCATTCGTCTCTGACGGACCACCTGCATGTGAAGCGCCACTCGAGCCTTCACCACCGTCTGATGGAATGGCTTCGTCACGTAGTCGGAAGCACCCTCGACAAGACCACGCTCTTCGGCCTCGGGGGTGTCGAGCCCGGTGAGGAAGACCACGCAGATCGACGAGGTGCGCGCGTCGTCTTTGAGTCGCTTCAGCACTTCGTAGCCATCGAGGTCCGGCATGACCACATCGAGAAGGATGACGTCGGGCTGGTGCTCCCGGGCCAGGTCCAGCCCTTCCTCGCCGTTCTTCGCGTGCAGAATCAGATACTCACCATGCAGGAGGTCGCCGAGCATCTGGCGATTGGTCGCCGAGTCGTCGACGATCAACAGCTTCTGTAACCCCGGTTGACTCTCCCGTCCCATGGCTCTTAGCCCGGGATTGTAGCGGGTCGGCCTGGCAGTCCATTCCGTTGAACCTTTCCTGCGGCCACCCTGAGACTTTCAGGCCGGTCGTACGTCTAGAGGGAAAGGCGATTCCCAACACAAGAAAGGTTCAATCCATGAAGAAAAAGCACATCCTGTCGCTGGCCCTGGTCGGCCAGCTGGGGGCGATCCCCGCTCTCGCTCAAGGCTCCGGCAAGGACGTCACGATCTTCCGCATGGGCGGTCCTCAGCTCGGCGTCCGCCTCGAAGAGGTGGACCAGAACGTGGTCTCGCGCCTGAAACTCAAGGAGGAGAAGGGCGCTCTCGTCGTCGAGGTCCTCGAGGACTCCGCGGCTGAAAAGGCCGGCATCAAAAAGGACGACGTCATTGTGAAGTTCCAAGGCGAACAGGTCCTCACCGCATCTCAGCTTGGCCGCCTCGTGCGAGATGTCCCCTCCGGCCGCAAGGTCGACCTCGACGTGATCCGCGCCGGAGCGCCTTTGAAGGTCACCGCCACCCTCGAGCGCGCCGAGTGGTCGGACGAGAAGTTCGGCCAGCTCGACCCCAAGGATATGAAGAGCCTCACGGAGAAGCTTGGAAAGCTCGACAACTTCAAGTTCCGCGAGGGAGACTTCCCCAAGGCCTTCAATTTCAAGCTCGATGAAGGGGGGCCGGGGTGGATGACCGTTGCACGGGCCGGCCGAGGCCGTCTCGGCATCACCTACACGGAGATCGAAGGACAGCTCGCCGGCTACTTCAAGGCGCCGAAGGAAACCGCCATCCTGGTGAACTCGGTCGTCCAGGGCTCGTCCGCGGAAAAGGCGGGGCTCAAGGCGGGCGACCTGCTGGTCAAGATCGGCAGCGCCTCTATCGAGAATGGCGAAGACCTTTCACAAGCCGTGGCCGACCTCGATACCGGCAAGGCCACGCCCGTCACGGTCTGGCGCGACGGGCGGAACGTCGACCTCACGGTCACGATCGAAGAACCGAAGCGAGCCGAAACAAGGCGGCGCCGGCCGGTCTCGTAAAGCCTCAGGCCTACTGCAGGGCCAGTTTGATGGCAGCCTCGAGAACGGCCTTCTCCTGGCCGTTCACGAGGTGCTTCACCACGATCCCCGCTTTATCGACCGCGAAGATCGTCGGGAATACCGAAACACCTCCGTAGGCTGCCTGCGCCTCGGCATTCGCGTGTCCAAGCGTGAAGCGGATCCCGAGCTTCTTCGCATAGTCGGCTCGGACCGCATCGGTGTAGTCGAGATCGAGCAGGCGGTCGGCGTTGAGGGCGACGATGGTGAAGCCCTTGGGCCCGTAAATCCGGTCGAGCTCGACGAGGCGAGGGGTGGTGGTGACGCAGGGCGGGCAGCCCGTGAACCAGAAATAGAGAAGGAACGGCTTCCCCGAAAGGCGGGCAAGGCTCAGTTCGGACCCGTCGTAAGTCTTCACCGCGAACGCGGGCGCTGGGTTCCCCTCCCAACCCGAGATCGTGCGCTCCAGGACCTTGCCGAATCGCGGGTGAGAGGTGATGCGGTCGACATTCACGGTCAGAATCTCACCTGTTTTGGGATCACGTTCGAGAAACCGCGGCATGCGGGGATCCGACTCCATGATCCGAAGGATTACGTCCGCGGTGCCGGGGACGGAGAACGCGAACTGCTCGGAGATCTCCTGGAGCGAGGGCGGCACGCCCTTCGCTTTCTGAGCCTGAACCACGAACAGCGGGATCTTGAAGAAGGTGTTGAAGAGCCGATTCAGGGCCTTGCGATCGGCTTCGCTCGTGAAAACCTCGTTGAAGAGCTTGCTGACCAGGACGGGCTCCCCCGGCTTCACGTTCGCTTTCAGGTATTCGATGACCGCCGTCTCCGAGGTTTTCGCACTGCTTTGAGAAAACGAGGTTTCGGGGGCCGCGAGGGCAAGGGTGAGTACAAACGTGGAGCTGATCATGATTTTCCGCTTGACATGTTCGCACGCCGAGGAGTACGTTCCTTATGCCCCTCCCGGGGAACGCCGCTCGGGACCCCATCCACCCACACCTCCTACGGGCGTGACAGGCTGGAGAGACAGCCGCTAAATGCCGCACCAGAGAATCCCGACCGAAAGGTCGGGTTTTTTGTTTCGCGCGAAGCGTTGGCCCCCGGTACCCGCATCCCGTAGGCTCCCACACCCGTGACTGCCCTCGACCCGAATCTCTTCCGCGAGGCGATGTCCCGGTTCGCGAGCGGCGTGACGGTGGTAACCGCGAAACGTGCGGCCGAGCGTTTCGGAATCACCGCGAGTTCCTTCGTGAGCGTCTCGGCCGAGCCGCCCCTCGTTCTCGTCTGCATGGCCCGGGGGCTCCTCACTCACGCCGCGATCGAACACACAGGCAGCTTCGCGGTGAACATCCTCGGTATCCACCAGCTGGAGGTGGGCCGGCGCTTTGCCGGTCTCACTCCTGAAACGGGAGACCGCTTCACAGGCCTTTCGTGGTCGACCGGTGTGACCGGCGCTCCCCTTCTTGACGACTCGCTCGCTTCACTCGACTGCCGTCTTCACGCCACCCATGATGGGGGGGACCACACGATCTTCGTCGGTGAGGTTCTGGAAGCGCGTGTCTCGGGCGGAGAAGCGCCGTTGCTGTATCACAATCGTCTGTGGCGGAGGTCGGAAATCCTCGAGCCAAACGATCTGAAAGGACCTTCCTGATGCGACTTCGTGTCCCCGCGTTTTTCGCGGCGCTCAACGTTCTAACGCTTGCCTATCTCTGGCTCATCTCCGACCTGATGCGCCAGATTCAGGTCATGGGTTCGGTCCTCGTTGTCTCCTTGAGCTCGGCCGTCCTGTTCATCTGGTTCGTGTTCTTCTCGGGGGCCGAGCGAAGGACTCGGGTGAGGACCGCCCTGGCCGTTACCGCGATCATGGTGGTGTCCGCCGCGCTCCTCCGGGTCCGCGGGGTCAGCGGCGACCTCATTCCAATCGTCGAGTACCGCTTTGCCGCCGCGAGGGCCCTGCCCGAAGCGCAGGCCCCACCAGTCGATGCGCTCCCCAGCCCAACCGAGCCGACCGCCAGCATGGCCCAGCCAAATCCAAGCCCGAGCGGCGCGAAAGGCGCTCCCGCAACAACTTCGGCCTCGCCTGTCATCGCTGCCGAGAGATCGCCGAGCCATCAGGACTGGCCGCAGTATCTCGGCCCCACACGCGCGGCCATCGTGAAGGACGTGAAGCTCGACACCGACTGGGCGGCGCGGCCTCCAAAACTCCTTTGGCGTCAGCCGGTGGGTGCGGGATGGGCGGGCTTCGCGGTGGCGAACGACATCGCGGTCACTCAGGAGCAACGCGGTCAGGAGGAACATGTCATCGCCTACGAGCTTCGGAGCGGCCGTCCCCTGTGGAGCCACAAGGACGCCGCGGTCCACGACTCACCGCTCGGCGGTATCGGCCCACGCGGCGTGCCGGCGATCGACTCCGGCCAGGTATTCGCCGTTGGAGCGACCGGCCTTTTGAACGCTCTCGACCTCCGCACCGGCCGACGGCTCTGGACCCGGAACATCCTCAAGGACAACAACGCCGCGGAACCGGAGTGGGGTGTCGCGATCTCGCCCCTCGTTCACGCGGGCCGCGTGATCGTGAGTGTCGGCGGAAAGCCGGAAAAGGCTCTTGTCGCCTACGACCGGAACACCGGAGAGCCCGTCTGGGCCGCGGGAAACGGCGGACTGGCATATTCGTCCCCAGCCCTCATGAATCTCTCCGGACGCGACCAGATTGTCATGCTGAACAGCGGCACGGTGGCGGGCCATGACCCTTTAACCGGCGCCGAGCTTTGGACCCACGAAGTCCCGAGTGGACAGCCGAGGGCCGCTCAGCCCCTTCTAATCTCAAGCAACCGCGTGCTCTTTTCCATCGGGTATGGCGTCGGCTCTCGTGTTTTCGAGTTGTCCTCTGAAGGAGGAGCGGGGCTCGCACCGAAACTCGTCTGGGCAACGCCCCGCCTCAAGTCGAAGTTCGCGAACATGATTCTCCACGAAGGCTCGATCTACGGCCTCGACGACGGCGTTTTCGTCTGCATCGACCCGCAAACCGGCGAGCGGCGGTGGAAGGACGGCCGCTTCGGTCACGGTCAGCTGATCCTCGCGGGCAAACATCTGCTGGTGCAGACGGAGAGCGGCGAGGTGCTGATCGTGGAGCCGAACCCGGAACGCCTGCTCGAGGTGGCTAGATTCCGAGCGCTGGACGGCAAAACCTGGAATCCGCCCGCCTTCCCGGCGCCGATCCTGCTCGTGCGGAACGACCTCGAGGCGGCGGCCTACGAGCTTAGGGTCAGGTAGCCGCTGGAAACTTGTTGCTTCGCCCGGCGAAACTCGACTTCCTAGAGCTCGCCGCCCACGCGGATGAGCGACTTGCCGAACAGCTCTCGGTTCTCGAACTTTCGGTGGAGTGAGGGCACGTCCGCGAGGTCGTAGACGCCCGTGATGCCGGTCTTCCACCGCCCGCTGCGGAGGGCCTCATGGATGGCCGGTTTCTCAGCACCCTTCGTCGAAGCCATCGCGACATAGACCACGAAGCCGCGCACCGCGATGGTCTTCGCATAAAGCTGCTTTGAAATGTCGACGGGCGGCGGGAAGCCCGCGAGGGCGCCGATGTAGATGACCTGACCGAGGGCCGCCACGGCGTCGTAGTTTTTCGGCGCTTCCGGACCCGCGACACCATCGACGATGAGATCGACGCCGCGACCGCCCGTAAGCCGCTTTACTTCCGCCACCCAGTCCGAGGCGCGGTAGTCGATGACGTGGTGGGAGCCAAAACCTCTGACGAAATCGATCTTGGACGTGGAACAGGTCGTGAAAACGGTGGCGCCGGCTTCACGGGCGATCTGCGCGGCCATGATCGAGACGGATCCCGCACCCGAATGGAACAGAGCGCTCATTCCCTGCTGCAGTTTCCCGACGGTGTGGACGAGATGCCAGGCGGAATAAGTGCCGGTTTGAAACACGGTACCCGTCTGCCAGTCGAAGCCCTCCGGAATCATCGAGAGCCGCACCGCGGTGGCGAGGGCGTATTCGGCGTTGCCGCCCCATTCACCCACCGACGCGACGCGCTTGCCCACGAGCGTTGGGTCGACGCCTTCACCCACCTTGTCGACGAGCCCGCTGTATTCGTAGCCCGGCGTGAACGGGAACGTGGGCGCGTTCCACTCAACCCGCTTGGCGCGCGCGTGGGTGTCGAGTGGGTTGAGGTCGGAGTACGCGACACGAACCCGGGCCTGGCCGGCGCCTGGCTCCACGAGGGGAACATCCTTAAGGGCCAGAACCTCCGGCCCGCCGGGAACGTCGGCAACGATCGCTCGCATTTTCGTCAACTCCAGATGATGCGTAGGGCACGCCACACGTGCCCTGAGGTGAGACGGCAGCTTACAGCCGGGGGCCTCTACCAGATGTCTTCGGGAAGCTGCGCCTTGTGGTTCTCGTGACGCGCCATCACGAAGAGCAGGTCGGAGAGCCGATTCAAGTAGACGCCGATCACAGGATCGACCGCAGCCTTACGCGCGAGACCCACCACCGACCGTTCCGCGCGCCGGCAGATGGTCCGCGCGAGATGGAGCTGCGCGCCGGTTGGCCCTCCGCCCGCGAGGATGAAGGCTTTGAGGGCCGGCAGCTCGGCCTCGCGAACATCGATCTCTCGCTCGAGCGCCTCTATCCTCTCATCACCGGTCACGACTTTTTCTTTGCGCTCGGCGATCGTGTCTTTCGGATCGGCGAGGCGCGCGGAGAGCGAAAACAGGTCCTTCTGAATCGCCATCAGCAGAGAGCCGACCGGCGACCCATGAGGCAAGCCGCTCTTGATCACACCAAGCATCGCCTGGAGCTCGTCGATGTCCCCGTACGCCGCGACCCGCGGATCATCCTTCTGAACCCGCGACCCGTCGATCAGTCCGGTATCGCCCTCGTCGCCCGTCTTTGTATAGATCTTCATTGATACCAAGCGTAGGCCGGATTCACTCCGGCCGGAGCGACCGGGGGTCTGGGGGGCTGAGCAGGAGGTCCGTTCTCGTTGCGGCCCCCAGCATCAATAAGGAGAAATTGCGCCCTGAGGGATTCGAACCCCCTACCCCTTGGTTCGAAGCCAAGTGCTCTATCCAGATGAGCTAAGGGCGCACGTGACGAGACGATCGTCGTTTGTGTGAAGCGCAGTTTATCCGAGGCGCGCGCGAACGCCGTTCGGTTTGGACATGGGGAGCGCGGCAACGGCCTGCGGTATCGTTGCCCTACCCCTCGTCGGGCGGCGAAGGACGTCACGCCACCACAACCCCGTTCCATCCCTCCGGAGGCTCCTTTGCAACCCACTTTTCTCACCAGGGCTGTGATCCTAGGCGCGTTCAGCGCGTCGATGCTCAGCGCTCCGCCAGCTTTTGCACAGGGCAAGGCCGCCGCGAAACCCGCCGCTCAGACGACCGATCCCGAATTCGCGAAACTCGTCAAGGAATGGACGACGCGGCCCGAGTTCTCCTCGCCGCTCGTCGACTTCCTGCCGCTCAAGAAGGGCATCCCGACGCCGAAGGACGTTCTCGGGCGTTACGTCGGGACGCCCGACCGGCTCACCACCACCCCCGAGGCCTACGCCTACTACCGGGCGCTCGAGAAAGCGTCGGCGCGCGTGAAGATCGTGGTCATTGGGAAAACGGACGAGGGCCGCGACCAGCTGATCGTCAACATCTCAAATGAACAGACGATCAAGGATCTCGAGCTCCATCGCGGCTACCTAGGACAGATCGCCGACCCGCGCAAGTACACCGAAGCGCAGATCAAGGACGTGATCGCGAAGGCGAAGCCGATCTACTACGTGTCCGGAGGCCAGCATTCACCCGAGACCGGCCCGCCCGAAATGCTGATGGAGCTCGCCTATCGCCTGGTGGCCGACGACTCCCCCCTCTACCAGGGCATTCGCGACAACATCATCGTCTCGATCAATCCCGTGGTCGAGCCCGATGGTCGCGACCGCATCGTCGACTGGTACCACCGGCACAAGGTGGGCGAGACGGACGAGAACAATCAGTCCGCGAGCGTCCCTTATTGGGGCAAGTACGTCTTCCACGACAACAACCGCGACATCAACTACTCGCAGGTCACCATGCGGAACGTGCTCGACTGGTACTTGAAGTGGCACCCGCCGATCATGCACGACCTGCATGAGTCGGTACCGTTCCTCTACACCTTTTCCGGCCAGGCCCCCCAGAACCCGACCCTCGATCCGATCCTCTACGCTGAACTACCCTGGTTCTCGAACTACGAGAAGGCCCAGCTCGCGAAGTACGGGATGCCCGGCGTCTGGGATTTCGGCTTCGTCGACATGTGGTCGCCCGGCTACCTTGCGTTCATGTCGAGCAACCACAACGGCATCATCCGCATGTATGAGACCTTCGGCAACGGCGGCGCCACCACCATGAAGCGCATCGTGTCGCGCCCGGGTGCGGGCGGCGGCAACGACCAGACCTCCCGCGAGTGGTATCGCCCGTGGCCTCCCTACAAGGAAGTCGTGTGGTCGATGCGCAACAACACGAACTACATGGAAACGGGCGTCCTCTCGGCCCTCGAATTGACGTCGAAGTTCCCCAAAGTGATCCTGGAAAACTTCTACAAGAAGAGTTTCAACTCGATCGAATCAGGAAAGAAGGAAGCGCCCTACGGCTACGTGATCCCCGGCGGCCAGAAGGATCCGACGCGAGTGGCGATGCTGATCAACCTGCTTCGGATTCAGGGGATTGAAGTCGGGAAGGCCACGGCCGAAGTGAGCGTCAAGGAAGGCAAGTTCCCCGCCGGTTCCTATGTGATCAAGCGCGACCAGCCCTACGGCCGTCTCGCGAAGATCCTCCTCGAGAAGCAGAACTTCCCCGAGGGCGGTCTGCGCACCTACGACGACACCGGCTGGACCATGGGTCTCATGAACCAGACCGAGGTGAAGGAGATCGCCGATCTCGCGATCCTTCTGGCCGCGGTCGAGCCGGTCGACCTCCTGAAGCCCCAGGGTTCTCAGGCGGGCACGGGACGGTTTGTGGCCGTCTTGAACCACGGCTCGAACAGCATGGCCACGTTGCGGTTCCGTCTCAAGGCAATCCGCTCGCTGACGAATGAGAAGGTGGTGACGCACGCTGGAACGCAGATTCCCGCGGGCTCGTTGTGGTTCGACACTCAGGGGCAGGACGCGGCCTCGGTCAAGGCGGCGGTTGAGTCGCTCGGTCTCACGGCCGTGACCGCGGACTCCGTGCCGCAAGTCGCCACACACGAGGTCGACCTGCCGCGTCTCGCGATCTTCACCACCTGGGGAAACACCCAGGAGGTGGGCTGGGTGCGCCACGCCTTCGACTATCACCAGATTCCCTTCACGCTCATCTACAAGGAGCAGGTGAAGGCGGGCAAACTGCGCGAGCAGTTCGATGTGATCCTGATCCCGAATCAGGGCCGTTCCGCGAAAGGCCTCGTCTTCGACGTGCCAAGCCGCGGCAAGCCGCTGCCGTACTTGAAGGACCCGAAGTTCCCAAGCCTTGGCGGTTACGGCGAATCGGAGGACATCACCGGCGGCATGGGCTTACAGGGCGCTGGTGAACTCGAGAAGTTCGTGACCGAAGGCGGTTCGCTGATCACGCTGGCGGCGGCGAGTTATTTCCCGCCCGAGTTCGGCCTTGTTCGCCAGGTCGATGCCCGCACGCCCTCTGCCACGTTTTATGCGCCCGGCCCGATCATCGAAGCGCAGATCGAGGCTCCCGAGAGCCCGATCTTCTATGGGTATACGAGCAAGACGATTCCAGTTCGCTACGGAAACGGCCCGCTGCTCACGGTTCCCGAAAACGAGAAGGATCGCGTGCTGATGAAGTACCCAGGCGGCGATCGTTCGGTCATGTCCGGCCTCTTCCGAGGTGCTACCGAAATCCGCGATCGTCCGGCAATCGTTGATCTGCCGGTCGGCAAGGGCCAGATCCTGCTCTTCGCCGGCAACCCCTGCTATCGCTTTCAGAACCATGGCGAGTTCGGCATGCTGTTCAACTCGATCATCCATTGGAACGATCTCCTGGACTTCAAAGCCCCGCCAGCACCTCCCGCACCCGCGACGCC
>JAYUUU010000310.1:0-5039 GCA_043754395.1 Vicinamibacteria bacterium | reverse complement strand
CGCTTCTCGAACAAGTATCAGCTCGAAGCGAACTATGTGCTCGCCAAGGACGAGGACGACGACTCCAACGAGCGCGATCCATTCACTGAGCGCACCTTCAACTTCTACGACCTGTCACAGGACTACGGCCCCTCCGACCGCGACATCCGGCACAAGTTCAACCTCTTCGCCTACGGCGAACTGCCGGGCGGACTGCAGGGCAACGCGCGTATCCAGGCCCGCTCGGCCCAGCCCATCACCACCTCTCCACGGGTCTCGAACGGAACCGACCGCGGCCGGAACTGGGACCGCAAAGACAACAAATACTTTTCGTTCGACTGGCGCGTGCAGCGGCCGTTCAAGCTGGGCGGCAAGGCGACGCTCGTGCCCGTGATCGAGATGTTCAACACGTTCAACAACAAGAACAACATCAACTCTCTCTCGACGCCGGGTCTGTTCAACTTCGATGGTTTCTTAAGACTGGGCGTTGGCGATCCGCGACAGATTCAGCTCGCGGCCAAGCTCACGTTCTAGCCAGCTCGACCAGAACCCTTCGGGAGCCCTCCGGGCCGCGGACCGTTTTTCACGGAATTAACCCCCGCGACCCAGGGGCTTTTCACCGCCTTCCTAGAGTCCAAACTCCAGGAAACGCGATGAATCACCTACAGACGAGCGAGGGAAGCCCGGCCGCGGAGGCCGCATCCGAGAGGCAGCGCGCCGCCGAGTCTCGGCGGCGTATCGTCGTCATCGAAGACGATCGAGACATCGCCGAAGCCATCAGTTACTCGCTCGAGCGGGCCGGTTTCTCGGTCCGTATCGCGCGCACCGGAGAGGAGGGCATCGACGCCGTCCGCAAGGGCGCCGACCTGGTGTTGCTCGACTTGAACCTCCCCGGCATGGACGGGCTTGAAGTTTGCCGGCTGCTTCGCCGCCAGCCCGGTTCGACCCACACTCCCATCGTGATCGTCTCGGCCCGCGGGGAGGAGGTCGACCGTGTCCTCGGTCTGGAGATGGGTGCCGACGACTATCTGGTGAAACCCTTCTCGATGAAGGAGCTCATCGCCCGCTGCCGGGTTGGCCTTCGTCGGCTCGATGCGCGGATTGAAGGCCCCACCGGGCACGTGGACCAGAACTTCGAGATCGAATTCGATTCCTACCTGCTTCGCTACAAGGGCGAGGAAATCCGGCTCACCCACAAGGAGTTCGAGCTCGTGCGCTACATGGTCGAACGGGCCGGCCGGGTTTTGACCCGCGAGCGCCTCATCGATCGCGTGTGGGGGCCAGACGCCGATGTCGATACCCGGAGCATCGACGCTCACGTGCGGCGACTGCGCGCGAAACTCGGTCCCGCGCGTCACCACATCGAGACCGTCGTGGGCATCGGCTACCGGTTTATTCGTTAGTTAGCTGGGGAGGCGGTGAAGGGCCCCGCCCCCCCCAGACCCCCGGTCGCTGCGGCCGGAGTGACAAACGAGCGAGCGCCCGCGAGCGACTTTGCTCTGGAGAGAGTCCGCGTCCGCGGACTCTCTCAGGAATCCGGCCTACGCTCTGGTTATTTAACCCAGGTGCCGCGCTGCGGTCACATCAACCCGGTACTTTGCTCGTCCCCTAAAACGCCAACCGCGAAAGCGGATTCCGGGGATCCAAGCCGTAAAGCGGGTGGATGTCAGGATGCCTGGCACCCGCCCGTTTTTTTGGCTAAAGCCTGCGGTCTCTCTCTCGTCCGCCTTTTCTTGACATCGACCAGGCATTGTGCCTAAGGTGAAAGAGAATATGGCCACGCGTCTGGAGGAGTCGCTCGAGCGCGACGTGGAGCGCATCCGCCAGCAGATCCTGGAGATGTCGTCCCTCGCCGAGCGGGCGCTGAGAGACTGTGTGGAGACGCTGAAGGACGGCGACCGGCAGCGAGCCTACGCGGTCATCCTGCGCGACCAGTACATCGACGAGAAGGAAAAGGAGATCGACAGGCTCTGCCTCGAGTTCCTCGTCCGGCAGCAGCCGGTGGGCGTCCACCTCCGGCGCGCCTACGGCGCGATCAAGATCAACCTTGAACTCGAACGCGTGGGCGACTATGCCGAGAGCGTGGCCCGCCAGCTCCTCCGCGTGGGCCGCCTCCCTCCGCCCGACCCCATCCGCGGGCGGATCCTGGAGATGGCCGACCTCGCGATCCCGATGATTCACGACGCGGTCGAGGCCTTCGTGACCCAGGACCCCACCCTGGCCAAGCGGGTTATTCAGGTGGAGCCCGCGGTCGACGCGCTTCTCGGCCGGCTCAACGCGGACCTCCTCGAAGCTCTCCGACGAGAGCTGGTTCTGCCCGAGATGCTGGAGCCCCTCGTCAACATCGGGCGCCGCTTCGAGCGGGTGGCCGACCAGGCCCGCAACGTGTGCATGGAGACGCTCTACATGTGCACGGGCGAGTACGCCAAGCACCCCGGGGCCGAGACCATAAGGATGCTGTTCGTCGGCGAGCACAACGCGTGCCGCAGCCAGATGGCGGAGGCGATCGCGCTGTCGCTCGGCCAGCCGAAGTTCACCTTCTCGAGTGCGGGGCTCGACCCCCGCGCGATCGATCCGAGGACCACGGCCTTCCTGAGGGAAAAGGGCCTTGACGTCTCGCGCATGGCGCCGAAGGCGATCTACCAGGTCCCAAACCTCGACTACTATCAGGTGATCGTCGGAGTGGCGCCCGAGGCCAAGCAGGCCTTCCCTCGCGCCCCTCGGAAAATGGTCTACATCGACTGGAGCCTTGACGACCCCTCGCGTGTCCAGGGCTCGCCCGAGGAGGTCGAAGCTGCCTACGAGGCTGCCTTCCAATTCCTCTCCGGCCACGTGCGCGCGCTCGTCGGGGCGGTGCTGGGGATACGAATCGAGTAACAGTCTCAAAATCCCCAGGAGAACCCCATGACCCCACTCTTTCCCCCGACCCGCATCCGGCTGCGCCCGCGGGCGCTCGCCGTTCTTGTCCCGCTCGCCGCCATCCTCGCCTGCGGACCCGGCGGCGGCCAGACTGAGAAGAAGCCAGCGAAGACCATCATCCAGAACAAGGGCTCGGACACCATGGTCAACGTGGCCCAGGTGTGGGCCGAAGAGTACGGCAAGGTCGCCCCAGACATCGAGGTCGAGGTGTCGGGCGGAGGCTCGGGCGTCGGGATCGCCGCCCTCATCAAGGGCGCGATCGACATCGCCAACGCCAGCCGCGATCTCAAGCCGAGCGAGGCCGAGCAGGCCGAGAAGAATACGGGCAAGAAGCCCGTGGGCTTCAACGTGGGCTACGACGCACTGGCCGTCTACGTCCACAAGGAGAACCCGCTCTCCGAGATAACTCTGGAGCAGCTGACCGAGCTCTACGCCGAGGGCGGCAAGACGACGCGCTGGTCGGAGCTTGGTGTGAAGATCCAGGGCGTCTCGGACGACACCATCGTGCGCGTGAGCCGCCAGTCGAGCTCCGGTACCTACGAGTTCTTCCGCGAGCACGCCCTCGGTAACCGGGACTTCCGCATGGGCTCCCGAGACCTGAACGGGTCGAAGGAGGTCGTCGAGCTCGTCGGGAGCACGCCCACCGCGATCGGATACAGCGGCATGGGCTATGCGACGGCTGCGGTCAAAAAGCTGAAGGTCACCTCGAAGCTGGGGAGCCCGGCGATCGCGCCGACGGTCGCCGCGGTTCACGACAAGACCTACCCGCTGGCGCGCTCGCTCCACCTCTACACCTTGGGCGACCCGCAGGGGGCGGTAAAGGCGTACATCGACTGGATCCTGTCCGACGCGGGCCAGAAGGTGGTGGAGGACAGCGGCTACGTGCCGGTGCCCGCCGCCGACCGCGCGAAGCGCTGAGACTCGATAAACCGCCCAGGCGACACAAGCCCCCGACCTAAGCCCCCGACCTGAGCCCGACCTACGCCCCCGACCTACGCCACGAGCCCCGCTCCCGGAAGGAGACGAGGTCAAAGACCATGAGCCCCGAGCACGCGACTGACCCCTCCTCGTTCCCGCGGCCCCAGCGGGCGCGGTGGGCCGTGCTCGGCGAACGCGCTATAGAAGCCCTGATTCGCCTTTGCGGGGTGAGCGCCATCGTCTTCGTGGCCGCGATCTTCTTCTTCGTCCTGCGCGAGGCGGCGCCGATCCTGGTGCGCGACGAGTTCTCGCTCAGCGAGTTCCTCTTCAGCACCGAGTGGTACCCCACCTCCGCCAACAACGTCCGCTACGGAACGCTGGCCCTCACCGTCGGCACCCTGAGTGTCACAGCACTCGCCATGGCCATAGCCGTTCCCTTCGGCCTCGGGGCCGCGATCTATATCTCCGAGTTCTGTTCGGGCCGGGTGCGCGAGACCCTCAAGGTGGTGATCGAGCTGCTCTCCGCGATCCCGAGTGTCGTGTGGGGGTTCGTCGGTCTCACCGTGATGAGCAAGCTCATCGTGCAGATCACCGGGGCGCCGGTGGGCGTCAACATCCTGAACGGCGGCATCATCCTCGCCCTGATGAGCGTGCCGGTGATCGTATCGATCGGGGAGGACGCGCTCAAGGCGGTGCCCGATTCCTACCGCGAGGCCGGCATAGCACTCGGGGCCACCCGCTGGCAGCTCGTCTACCGGGTGCTCCTGCCCGCCGCGCGCAACGGGCTGCTTGCCGCAGTCCTGCTGGGTGTGGGCCGGGCGGTGGGGGAGACGATGGCCGTGCTGATGGCCACCGGCCACGCCGTCCACATACCGGATGGCATCCTCGACTCGGTGCGAACCCTCACGGCCAACATCGCGGCCGAGCTCGGGGAAGCGCCGGCCGGCTCCGACCACTACCGCGTCCTTTTCCTCACCGGGACGCTCCTCTTCCTCATCACCTTCGTGGTCAACCTCACGGCGGACTTCATCGTCCGCGGGATAAGGCGAAAGTAACCCTTGCGATTCGAAAAGACTTCGCAGGTCGTCCGCAAGGAGCGGGCCGAGGCGGTGGCGAAGGCGCTCTTCGCGCTCATGGCCACGGCCATGGTCGTGCCCCTCGTCCTCATCGTGGGCTACCTCGTGTACCTGGCCTGGCCATCGCTCAGCTGGGAGTTCCTCGTG
>JAYUUU010000309.1:0-4158 GCA_043754395.1 Vicinamibacteria bacterium | reverse complement strand
CCCCCCCGCGCAAGCGGGGGCCTAGCGCGAACTCCCGTTTCAAAGCCGCGAAACATTCGAAGGGAGCAATCGTGGAACACCGCGAAACTCCGCCGTACGCCGATGGAAGTGCGGGGTTCGTTTATCCGGGTCGCTAATCGCCTGGTTTCGCGGAAGCTAACGGAGAGAGCGCGCTAGGCCCCCGGTCTTCACGTCGAACGGAGTGGCTGCGTGGCCAGGCTGCGCGCCCGGGGGTGACGTGGGTGTCCAATCTGCTTGGTAGTGAGAGGAGCCACTATCGCGTGTCTTCCCTCCGAGCCGGTAGGAACTTCGGGTCCGTGGAGTGCCGAGTGAGTACTCCGCGCGGGGGCGTTTCAGACGGGCCGCGGGGCTGAGACAATACCGGCATGGCTCGCACAATGTTCCTGGCGGTGTGGATGCTCCTGGTCGGAGGGCCGGCGTTCGCGCAGTCCCTGGTCGAGTGGCACAAGACGAGCGTGATCGCGAAGCTCGACAACAACGGCGCTGTAAGAGTGGAGGAGATTCACGAGCTCACGGCCTCGGGCGACGCCACGTTTTTCCTCCGCAATCTCCTCGTCGGCCCCGACCAGAGTGCCGAGGTTCACAGTGTGTCCCTCGTCGAAATGCTTGGAACCAAGAGGCCGCTCCAAAACGCGAGGGGCGGACCCAACTCGTATCAAGCGTGGGCCTGGGGACTCGAGATCTGGCTGCGGAGCGAGAGCGATCCGCCGTTCGATGTTCCCGTTCGAAGAACCTACTCGATCGAATACACGCTTCGAGGCGCGATCACGCCCGCCTGGGATCTCGCTTCGGGCCTCGAACCCTTCGAGCAGGGCACGAGGCCCCCCAAACCACTGGACCGCGCCCGCGACGTGCTCGCGGGTTGGCGCGCCGCCTGGCCCGATCTCACCACCACATACAGGCTCGATCACGACGTCGAGTTCCCCACCCGGGGCTCGCCAAGCGGCCTGGCCGAACTCAACTATCGTTTCGAATACGACACCGCCTGGGTGTTGCTCGACAAAGACCGCGACATCGGCGTCGCGACACCCGACGTCGACTATCGCGTGCAACGCGCCCTTCGATATTTGCCGGCGGGCCGGCCGAAAGAAGTCGACACGCAGGCCGCGGCGTTCCGACTCGGGGGCGCTCTTGGACCCTTCCTCTTGTGCATGGCTCTGGCCCTTCTCTTCTTCGCGGCCGATCGTGCGATTGGACGAGGGCCGCGCGGCGACCGGGCCCTCTTCGAGCGGGTGATCGAACCTCTGCCGCCCGAGAGCATCGCGGCGCGCTTTGGCGGAAGCGGTATGGCGCCCAGTTTCGAAACGTTCCTCCTCAGACTGGCGGTACAGAAGAAGATCACGATCGGAGTCGAGAAGGCGGCGACGGACGAGACGAACGCCAAGGTCTCCTTGCGGCTGCTGGTTCCGCGCTCCCAACTCACGCCTTTCGAACGTTCGGTGGTCGACGAGCTTTTCAGCTATCCGGATACGGTCGCGACAAGCGACATCCAGGACCGGAAGCGCGGCGGCGAGTTCGACCCGGACGACCTGGTGGAACGCGCTTTCGAGGCGCTGGCCCCACCCAAGCGACGGGTCGATCGGAAGCGGGCGTTGTGGAGCATGCTTCAGCTCGCCTTGATCGGCGGAGGCCTCGGTCTGATGGTGAAGTGCCTGGTCGACCACACGATGTCCGATCCCGTCGCGATCTTCGCGGGGCTCGTACCCGGCAACATCGTGGCCGCGTTTTGTCCCACGGGTTCGGCATCGAAGCGCGTCTCGCTCTTCGGCCTCATGGCCTCGGCCATGGTCTTCGGCCTGCTCGGCCTGACCCTGGCCCTTTGCTTCAACGCACCCCTCCCCGCCTTCGCCGCCCTGGGCCTCGGCCTCACGAGTGCTGGACACTTCGCGGGGTATCTCGCTGGCATTCCAAAGTCGCGCGCCGAAGACCTCGAGTTGGAAGCAGCCAGGGGATGGGCTCTCGGCGAGCTTTGCAAGCCGCGGCCCGCGCTCCGCGACGCATGGGTCGAGTGGCTCGAAGCTCTCGGCGCCAAGCGCGCGCTCGCGAAGTGGAAGCTGCGCGCCTCGGATTTCACCATGGCGCCCGACATGGCCGACATGGCCGACATGGGCCTAGGCGAAGTGCAGGCGGGGCCGCCCTTCACCGGCGAAAAGCCGCGACCGCCTTCGCTCCCCGAGGACTGGGTGAAAGGCTTCAGCGTCTTCGGAGACGATGACGAGGACAAAGACGAGTGAGCCGGCGCAGGCTCGCTCTTATCGCAATCGTCGTCGCGGCTACAGACCTCGTCCCTCGTCTCGCGATCGGTCAGGAAGCCTCGCGGCCGGCCGTTGGTGTCGTCCTCGGCGGCGGGTCCGCGCGCGGGATGGCTCACGCCGGCGTCTTGCAGTGGCTCGAGGAACATCGGATCCCGGTCGACCGGATCGCGGGAAACAGCACCGGCGCCTTGATGGGTGCGGCGTATGCCACCGGCCTTTCCGCGAAGGAGATTCAGACTCTGCTCCGTGACGCTGACTGGGACGCCATCCTGCGTCCTGATATTCCCTATGCGCTCAAGGCCTACAGACGCAAGGAGGACGACCGCGACTACGCGATCAAAATAGAGGCGGGGCTGCGTCAGGGCTTCAGGCTTCAAAGTGGCCTCAACCCCGGCCACCACCTGGGCCTGATGGTGAGCCGCATTCTGCTGCCCTATTCCGAGGTCAAGGACTTCGATGACCTTCCTATCCCTTTCCGCTGCGTCGCCACTGACCTCGAAAAAGGAGAGATCGTGGTCTTTGGCTCGGGGCCCATCGCCCCCGCGGTGCGGGCATCGATGTCGCTTCCCGGCACCTACGATCCGGTTCGACTCAACGGCCGGCTCTTCGCGGACGGAGGCATCCTCAACAACATTCCGGTGGATGTGGCGAAGGACATGGGGGCCGACATCGTGATCGCGGTGAGGGTGGGACCGCGCGCCTTGGAGAAAGTCGCGGAAACGATCGGCGGCATCGCGAATCGCTCGATCACACTGATGATGCAGACGCTCGAGCGGCCCCGCCTCCGACGCGCCGACGTGGTGATCGTCCCGAATCTTGACGGCCTGAGCGCCGCCGACTTCAAGAAGAGCGAAGAGTTCGCGGTGCGTGGCTATCAGGCGGCGGAGGCGCAGAAAGAGTCGCTGCTGCGCTACGCCCTCAACGAAGCTTCCTGGGCCGAGTACCGCACCGCGCAAGAGACGCGAAAGAAGCCGGGGCGACGGCCGGTGTCATTCGTCGAGGTGAACGGCGTCTCGGATGGCGCGGGGGCTCTGATCGCGCGTCAGTTGAGCCGCCACATCGCCACCAACCCGCAGGCGGACGACATCGAGGCCGACCTTAACCGCGTGATCGGCCTCGGACGTTACGCGAGCGCAACTTATGGCCGAAGGACGATGGGAGAGACTACTGGTCTTGGCGTCGAAATCCGCGACAAATCGTATGCCCCGCCCTTCGTGCGCTTCGCGCTCGACCTCAACAACGAAAACAAGGATGTGAACCTGAACGTGGGCTCGCGGGTCACCCTCATGGACGTGACCGGTCTCGGGTCAGAGTGGCGCCTCGATGCGTCGCTCGGCTCGACCCTCGGCTTTGGCACCGAGTTCTATCAACCGCTTGGCGGCGAGCGTCCGGTGCGGGGAGGCGCTTTCTTGAGCCCCCGCGCGAGTTACACCCGCACCACAGAAAACCTCTACAAGGACGGCGACCTCGTGGCGATCTATGGCCGACAGCGGGCAGGGGCCGGCCTTGACCTTGGTTGGAATTCCGGGGGCAGCACGCGCATACGCCTGGGCTACGATGTCGCGTACGTCCGGAACATCACGCGCGTGGGCGACCCGCTGCTTCCGCGCAGCACCGGCGGCGAACAAGCAGCGCGCGCCCGCTTCGATTACGACGGCCGGGACGCGGCGTACCTCGCGGCGCGGGGCTTGCGGCTCACCGGAACCGCACAATGGTTTCTTGAAGCGCCGAATGCGCCGCGACGCTTCGGCACCGTTGAAGGCGGGCTGCAGATCGCACGTCCGGTGGGAAGCGACAAAATCCTCACGTTCACCGCGGATGCGGGCGCCGCCATTGGCGACACGCCTCCCACTCTTTATCAGTTCGGCCTCGGCGGCCCTTT